>JAPOYZ010000201.1:8075-16992 GCA_026706325.1 Candidatus Aminicenantota bacterium | reverse complement strand
GCAACAAGGTGCGCCAACTGGAGTTCTACCTGGGCGAGGCGAGGCTCCAGGGCGCCGATACGATCCTCATCACCGGCGCCGTCCAGTCCAACTTCGTCCGTCTCGCCGCCGCGGCCGCGCGGAAGTCGGGCATGGACTGTCACATTCAACTGGAAGAGAGGGTTCCCAGGGACGACTCTCTCTACCGGAACTCCGGGAACGTTCTGCTGGACCGGATCCTCGGGGCGACTCTCTATTCCTATCCCGAGGGCGAAGACGAGGAAGGGGCGGACCGGCGGGTGGCGGAGATCGCCGAAGCCCTGAAAGGGGAGGGAAGGAGCCCCTACATCATCCCGCTGGGCCCGGGACACCCGCCACTGGGCGCCTTGGGATACGTGGTGGCCGCGGAGGAACTGCTGGAGCAGGCCTCATCCCTGAAAATCTCCATCGACGAAGTGGTGGTCCCGTCCGGGAGCGGCCACACGCATGGCGGGTTGTTGTTCGGGTTGAGAGCGCTGGGTTCGCGGGTGCGGGTAACCGGGGTTTGCGTGCGCCGGAACGCCGGGCCGCAAAAGGAGCGGATCCGGGACCGCTGCGGCGAGATTGCCGAGCTGCTGGAGACGGCGAACCCGGTGGCCGACGAGGACATCCGTATCGTCGACGACTTCCTGGTGCCGGGGTACGGGCGGTTGAATCCGCCGACGCTGGAGGCGATCCGGATGGCCGGCGGCCTGGAGGGACTGATCCTGGATCCGGTCTACACGGGGAAGACGATGGCGGGGCTGATCCATCGGGCTCGGAATTCCGACCCAGGGCGATCGTTCGTGCTGATGCACACCGGCGGAACGCCGGCGATCTTCGCTTATGGTGCGGAACTGACCGCCGAATTGGGAGGCGCGGCTTTCTAGCCGGGAGCGGCGTCTCTTGGGCGCCGAACTGGAGTGGGGGTTCTTAACTTCCGATTCGGAGCGGCGGTTTCCAACCGCCGATTCTTGCGGGGACCGGGATGTCCCCGCGCCTATGGGGGACTAACAGTCCCCTCCTATCCCCCTCCCGGGAGGACTGTATGAACCAAATCAGCGAGCACCTGTTCCGGGCTGACGACACCTGCAGCGTCTACGGCGTCCGGGCCGGCGGAAAGACGCTCTTGATTGATTGCGGGACCGACCTGCGGACCCGCGACGTGGGAGCAGTCGACCGCGTCCTGCTCACCCATTTTCACCGCGACCAGTGTTCCGGAATCCGGCACTGGCAGGAGCAGGGCGCCGACGTCTTCATCCCCGCCGCCGAGCGGCGCTACCTGGAAGAAGCCGACCTGCAACGGGCGGCCTACTACACTTACGACAACTACACCGCCTACTACCCGGGCTTCGGCCCCTTGCAGGACGTCCGGGGCGCCAGGATCGCCCGCGACTACGAGACCATCGACTGGCAGGGAATCCGCTTCGAGGTCGTTCCGCTGCCCGGCCACACCTTCGGCTCAACAGGATACCTGTTCGAAATCGACGGCCGGCGCGTCCTGGCCTGCGGCGACCTGATGGCGGCGCCGGGCCGCCTCGGCGACTACCACTGGCTGCAGTGGAGCTACATGGACTTCCAGGGACACGTCAACCAGCTCGAGAGCCTGGCCCACGCCGCCGAGCTGGATTGGGACCTCATGCTGCCGGGGCACGGCGCGCCCTTCTCCCGGGAGGACGCCCGCATCGGCGAACTGAGCGACCGGCTCGGCCAGCTCCACGGCATGTTCTTCGACCAGCCGTACACCCCTTTCCAGGTGGAGTTCCGCCGCCTGTCGCCTCACGTCGACGAGGTCAACTCCATGGCCAACTCCTACGTGGTCATGGACGACGCCGGTCACGCCGTCATCATCGACTGCGGCTACGTCTCCGGGGCGCCCATCACCGCCAATCCGCACCGCTACATCGACCACCTGACGCCGCGCCTGCGAAGCGAGCTGGGCGTCGAGACGGTGGAATTCTTCCTGCCGACCCATTTCCACGACGACCACCTGGCCGGCTACCCCATGCTCCGGGCGCGTTACGGCACCAGGGTGGCGGCCGCGCCGGAACTGTGGGACCTGCTCGAACACCCGGAGCGGTACGACATGCCCTGCATGGTTCCCGACGGGATGCGGGTCGACCGGGTCGTGGCCCGGGGGGAATCTTTCCGCTGGCGCGGGATCGACTTCCGGATCGAGCAGTTCCCGGGACAGACCTGGTACGACCACCACATCACCTTCCAGGTGGACGGGCGGCGTTTCCTGGCCATCGGCGACGCGATTTCGGGGCTCCCGTTCCGGGAGAAGCGGGACTACATTCATTCCTTCATCCCGAAAAATCGAACGCCGCTATCTGCATACGGGTCCATACCGCGCAAGATCGCGGAGCGGCGTCCGGACGTGATTCTGACGGGGCATGGGGGTGGAGTGGAGTTCGAACAGGCACGGATCGATCGCTGGACCCGGTGGATGGACCGCTGGCAGTCGCTGTTCACCGGTATCGTCCAGGCGCCCCACCCCGACATGGCCATGGACCCGCACTGGGTCGAGTTCCGGCCCTACAAGGTCCGGGTCCGCCCCGGCGACGCCGTGGACTTTCGGCTCTACGTCAAGAATCACGCAGACGACGAAAAGAGCTGCCGGGTCCGATTCCGCTCACTGAATGGCGTTTCCATCGATCCCTTGGAGCGGGACCTGGTCCTGGAGGGGGGAGAGACGAAGGAGGTCGCCGTCCGGGTCCGCTTCCCCCGGGAGTTTTCCAGCCATTCCCTGCCGATCCTGGCCGATGTGGGCTGGGACGGACAGAGACTGGGCGAGGTGGCCGAGGCCATCGCCTACTGGTGAGAGAATCGGCGACTTTCCAATCGCCGATTCTTCTCCATTTCACGTGCAAGAGATTCTCTCTCGATCGCAATCGTTGCCATGCACGCCTAGGTCCCCGTAACCCTGGTCGTCGGTCAGAATCAGGATGATGTTCGGCCGCCGGGAGGACTTCCCGGGCACGGAATCGGAAACGGCGCCAACCGTGAGGAACAGAGCCGCCGTCCACGCCATGCCCTTCATCACGTTGGAACTCACCTGAAGGCCTCCTTTCGCGGAGCCAATCCCCTGTTTTGTTTTCTTCGGGCCCCGGACCCTCAATACCGCCAGAAGACCACGCCCATGTGATAGCGCTGGTGCGTCGGCAGCCGGGAACAATAGTAGGCGGTGAGAATGCCTCCGTCGTCCAACTGGACGCTTGACGGGTAGCCGCCGTCCACTCCGCCGGCGCCGCTGCTGGAGACGTGAGCGGCTGTCTTGAAGAGGACCCGGGGAGCGTCCCAGGTGAGCCCGCCGTCCCGGCTGATGCGCGAATGGACTCCGAGGGCAACCCGAAGGCGTGAACCGTAGCTGAGCAGGATCGAGCCGTCCCGCAGTCTCAACAGGTCCGCCGGGATCTCTTTCGGCAACGAAACGGGACCGAGTCCGTTCCAGGTTGTCCATTCTTCGCTCTGCGGCCGGCTTCGTCTGCAGGATCGCGTCGGCGTAGCTCTTCCGGATCCAGGTGCTCATGTGACGGAAGGAGCCGGTCCGGGCCGTGGCGCCGCCGGCCCGGTCCAGGGCGTCGGCTTCGAGCCGGTCCTTGCCGATGGCGCCGGCGTCATAGATTGCGTCCGCAGGGTCCCGGTTTCCCCGGAGGGCTTCGATTTCGTCGATGAAGGTCCGGCCCCCGCCGTTGGCCATGTAGAGGGCGAGATACCGTCCGCCGACTCGAAGTCCCCCGGTCCAATAGTCTCCCGACACGAACCGGCGGCGGCCGAATTCGCCTTCAGGGACGACTTCGTTGATCAGGTCGGTGACGTAGCGCCAGGTTTCTCCATCATCCGAGGCGTAGGCCAGCACGGCGGCTGGAATTCTGACGTCGGGCTCGCCCGACGCCGTGTGCAGGCTCAGGGTCTCGATCGGTTGGACCGTTCCCAGATCGAACCGGATCAACACTCCGGGGACGGAACCGAGGTCCCATCCCACCGATCCCTGGTGGTCCCAGAAATCGGTCCCGCTGTTTGATTGCCAGAGTTTTCCGTCGGTGAGGGAGGTCCTGGAGCCGCCGTTGCAGTGGCTGCAGTTTGGTGCGACCGAGAAAGCCGCTTCTTTGTCGGCGGCAAGATCCCGCCGCTCCAAGTCTTCCCGTCAGGACAGTCGAGCGACGACGTTGTCGCGGACGAGCGTTCGGATGGTGTCCTGAAAGACGTTGAGGGTCTCACCGATGTCCTGCTCCGAGTGGGCGGCGGAGGTGACTCCCGCCATGAAGGAGAGCACTTCGACGCCTCTGATCTGGAGGTTCTTTTGAAACGCGGAGACGACAGCGCCGGGAATCCCCTTCAGGCGGGAGGCGTCGGTGGTTCTGACCGCCGCGCGGTCCTTGGCGCCCGAACCGGGGTGAGCTTCCAGGTAGACGTGGAAGCCGGACGAGTCTCCGTAAGCGTAACCGGCCACCCGCTCCCGTTCCAGGATCTCCTCCATGCCGTCGCGAAGCAGCGCGGCCATGCGGTCGGCCTGGTCCTGCGGCCAGCCGGTGGCGGCCTGTTTCAACGTGGCGATCCCGGCAGCCGCCGAAAGGGGGTTGGCGTTGAAAGTGCCCAGATGTTGGATCCTTTCATGCCGGTCATGGCGGGGGTCTCCCGTGAAATCGAACAGGCTCATGATGTCGGCCCGGCCCACCAAGGCTCCGCCGGGGAGTCCGCCGGCCATGATCTTTCCCAGAACGCTCATGTCGGGGGTGATGCCCACCAGTCCCTGGTAGCCGCCCGGACTGTACCGGAACCCCGTGATGACTTCATCGTAGATCAACAGCACGCCATGGTCCGCGGTCAAGCGGCGCAGCTCGCGGTTGAATTCGGCGTTCAGAGGGACACGGCCCCAGGACGCTCCCGACGGCTCCAGCATGACGGCGGCAATGTCGGGATCGGTGCGGAACGTCTCGTCGACCAGGTCCAGGTCGGCGGGGATGACCACGATGGTGTCGAGCGTGGCAGGAGGGATGCCGGCTGAGATGGAGGCGTCGAATGGAGGCATGGCGCCCCGGCCCACGTAGTCGTGCCAGCCGCTGAAGTGGCCCTCGAAGCGGAGCACCTTGGTGCGCCGGGTGAAGGCCCGGGCCACCCGCAACGCCAGCATCGAACCTTCCGTCCCCGAGTTGACGAATCGAACGCGCTCGGCTGAGGGAATCAACTGCTGAATCAGGCCGGCCCACTCGACTTGGACCGGGTGATCCAATCCAAAGTGGAGCCCCTTGCCCATCACCTCGCGGACGGCATCCAGCACGTCCGGAGGGGAGTGGCCCAGCAGGCAGGCCGCGTTCCCCATGCCGTAGTCGATGTACTCGTTTCCGTCGGCGTCCCAGATACGGGACCCGGCGGCGTGATCGATATAGCGGGGGAAGGGAAACGAATACCGCAGGTCGTGGCCGACCCCGCCGGCGGTGTTGCGCTTCGCCTGCTCGAACAGGTCCCGGGATCTGGCGCCGCGCTCGACGTAGGCCGTCAGCCAATTTTCGGACATGTCTGCCTCTCCCGGTGTCGTTAGTCGGCCCGAATCGTCACGCGGGTCAAATAAGGGGACGCATACCCCATGCCGGCGATCAGTGTGGCCCGGTACTGGAGCCACGAGTCCTCCTCCCCTCGCGAGACCCGGCCCGATTCCGGGACCGGTTTCCAGGCGGCGGCCTCGAGGCCGCCGCGGTCGGACGCAAACCGGGCCAGGAGTTGAATGCGGGATCCGCGGGGAGTCTCCGCCTCGCAGGTCAGCTTGATTTCTCCGGGCCAAGTGGAGAGGTCGAGCGCCGGCGAGGTGTAGGACGCCTCCGGCCTCCGGGTCGCCAGGTTCCCCACGTCCACGTTCTGCAGGAAATGCGGACCCGGCGCCGGCAGATAGCTTCGGTTCCCCACCGAGAATCCGTCCTGAGCGCCCCAGTAGAGATAGCTCTCGACGCTGTGGTTGTCTTCGCCGACCGAGAGCTTGTGGTTCATCACCAGAAGATCGGTGTGCCCGTCGTAGTCCATGTCCGCCGCCATGAGAGCCGAAGGGGACTCGCCCGGCAGGTCGGTGCGGCGCCGCCCCGAAAATCCGCCCCGGCCGTCGTTCCAGAACAGCAGCACCGGAAGCTTCCGGTGGCTGCGGGACTGGTATTGGGAGACGGCCAGATCGAGCGCGCCGTCCCCGTTCAGGTCCGACGCCAACACGTCGATGGCCCCCACTGTGGGGAAATCGAACCTCGGCCTGGCTTCCAGTCCCCGTTCGTTTCCGTGGTAGACCTTGATCCAGGAGTCGGCCCGATTGACCCCGTCGTCCCTGGAATAGGGACGCAGCAGAACCAGATCCAGCCAGCCGTCGGCGTCCAGGTCCGCCACCTCCGCGTTGCCGATCCCCGGCTCTTCCAATCTCTGAACCCGTCCGGACGAATAGCCGTCGGGGCCGCCCAGCAGGATCTTGCTGTAGCGACTCGAGATGTCCGCGGTCAGGATGTCCAGCCAGCCGTCACGGTCGAAATCCAGCAGCCGGCAGTTCTGGCCCATGCGGGCCACGTCCGGAATCCGGATCTGACGGCCGGGATCCGAGAACTTCCGGGGCCCTCCCCAGGCGAGAAAGAGGGTGTCGAAATCGAATCCCACGATGTCCAGGTAGCCGTCCCGGTTCAGGTCGGCGATCTCCCAGGAACCGTTCTCGTTGAGGTCGAATTCGTGGCGCTTCTCCACCGCGGGTCCGCCGGGAGCCCCCCAGTAGAGATAGCTGGCTCCGGGCAGCCCCGAGTAGTGGCGGCCCGAGTTGGCCACCAGCAGTTCCGCATGGTCGTCGTCATCCAGGTCGACCATGGCGATCCCCATGGCCATGACGCAGGGGTAGCGGCTGACGAAGGCCGGAGAATAGCCGCGGTGAGGCCGTCCCCAGTAGACATAGACGAACTCGTCCTTGCCCCCGGAGATCCCGCTCCCGGTGTTGCCGAAGAGCAGGTCCTTACGGTTGTCGCCGTTCAGGTCTCCCACCGCCACCGCGGCGGCGCCGAAGGTCTGCAAATCGGTCCGGCGCGCGTCGGCATACCCGTGAACGCTCCCCCAGAAGACATAGGAAGAGACGTCCAGGTTGCCGTAGACGCCCTCGGAGTAGTTGGCGAAGATGAGTTCGGGAAAGCCGTCGCCGTTGAGGTCGGAGACGGCCGCGTCCCTGGCGTTGAGGGTCGGGATGGGGGTTTCGGAGCCGTCCCTTCCCCAGATGACGGCCGACGTGTTACCGCCGGCCAGGACGATCTCCAGACGGCCATCCCGATCCAGGTCCGCCAGGCGTACGCGCGCTCCGCCCCGGTCCACGGTCGTTTGCAGGACCGGCTGGCGAGACGAGAATGCGAAGAGCCGTAGCTCCTTTTGCGAGAGCGCTGCCAGCATCGTCCCCCGATCCGCGGTTGCAGCCGTCTCGAGGGCCACCAGACCGGGGATCGGAAACCGCGAGGGGGACTCCGGATCGGGCCCCGTCTCGCGTCCCCAGTAGACCTCGAGTCCTCCTTCTTGTCCGTGGGTGGCGAAGATCAGGTCGGGATGACCGTCCGCGTCCAGGTCGGCGATCCGGCAGCCGACGGCGCCGTCCGTGGGCAGGGCGGTGCGGTGACGCTCTCCATAGAAATCGGTCGATCCCCAGTAGATATAGGAGCCCGGGTTCCTCCGGCCCGGGCCTGGCCGGTTGGCGAAGACCACGTCCTGGCGGCCGTCCCGGTTCAGGTCTCCCACGGCCACGTCCCGGGCGCCGGCCGTGGGCAGTGCGGTGCGGGAGCCGCGCCGGTAGCCGGATTCGGATCCCCAGTAGATGAGGCTGTCGGAGAAGGGGGTGTCTCCGAGTCCCGAGGAGGCGAAGACGACGTCGGCGTGGCCGTCCTGGTCCACGTCGCTGAAGAGGACCGCGCTGGGACGGTCGGCCGGGAGCCGCAGCGTGCTGGAACGGCTTTTTTCCTCCTGCAGCCACAGGTCGTAAAGGGCCAGGGACCGGTGCAGGGGAGAAAGGACCGACCGGTAGCCGCGGTTCGTCTGCAGGTAGCCCAGAGCGTCGATGCTCCCCACCATGACGTTGTGGGTGCTGGCGAAGGGCAGGTCGTAGTAGCCGTCGTTGTTCAGGTCCCAGCGGCGAATCAGTTGGACGCGGCCCTTGCGGGAGACGTAGATGTCCTGGCCCGCGTGCTCGAAGCTGCCCTTGGAGAAGCTCTCGAAACCCTCGTGCACGATCTTGAACTCGGCGGCTTGGGCAAGGCCGAGGGTCAGGAGAATTGGCAGTAGGACCCAGAGGGAGATCCGAGATTCAGGGTTCCGTCTGGTTTCCACTTCTTCGACTTGCGTGGTCTCAGTGATAGACATTTTTTCTATGCCCAACCTTGACCACAAATACGACATGCTGTCTTTCCCTGATGGAGTAGAGGATACGGCAGACTCCGACTCGGATTCGATATCGGTCACGTCCCGAGAGTTTTCTGCAGCCGGGAGGACTCGGGTCGTCCGCCAGACGGCGGATCTTGGCGGCAATTCGCCGCCGATCCGTCATGGAGGCGATGGTTTCGATCTCCTTGACCGCCGATGGCTTGATCAGAACATCAAATCTGGCCACGCCGCTTCAAGTCCTTCACGACGGCTTCAAACGAGAGGTTTTCTTCGGAGGCTCTTTCCTCGAAGGCAGCTAAATCCTCTGCGTCTTCGGCCAAGGAGAGTCGGACAGCCTCGTTGACAAGGTCTGAGAGACTGCGCTCAGTTTCGATCGACTTGAGTCGAAGGGCACGGTGGATCGCGGACTCGAAATATATGGTAGTCCTTCTCGATTCTCGGATCATTGTGACATTATGACGTTTTGACGTTTTTTCATCAAGACGTCACCATATTGGTTGCCTGGAAGGGAGGATGTTCTTATCGCCGGAAGAATCGGCGGTTG
>JAPOYZ010000201.1:0-8065 GCA_026706325.1 Candidatus Aminicenantota bacterium | reverse complement strand
GGCGGTTGGAAACTGCTCCGAAGCGGGGGTAGGAAAACCCCCGCTCCTGACGTTACGGACCCGCGGTGAAACGGCGGGTCTCCAGGGACTCGCCGTAGACCTCCTCCCCGGGACCGTAGCCTCCGCCCACGGCGCCTGTTACGTATTGGTAGTCCAGGATGAAGGTCATTACGTCCGCCATTTCCTGTCGAGAGATGGTCTCCTCCAACCCCTCCGGCATCAGGGACTGCCCGGTGGCTCGGATTTCCTGGATGTCCCTCCTCAGCAGCGTGTTCTGCAACTCCTCGCTCTCCACCAGGGTGATGCTGGCCGCCGTCTCCTGGGCCATGAGGCCGGTGTAGAGGCGCCCCTTCCGGTCGGTCACCACGTAATTGGTGAATTGGGGCTCCACCATCCGGTTCGGGTCCAGGATGCTGGTCAGGAGCGTATCCCGGTCCTGGTAGCCCGCCACGATGAGATTCGGCCCGACAACGTGCCGCGTGGTGCCCAACTGGTGGCACTTGATGCACTCGCGGCGGTAGACCTTCTCGCCGCGTGCCCGGTCCCCCGGCAGCGTCAAGGCGGCCTGGTAGCTGGCCACGACCTCCTGCCGGTCGCCGGGCGCGGCAGATTCGAAGAGTTCCAGGGACCGGTCGCGGATCCCCTGGTCGTCGTGGTTCATCAGCAGCTCGCGGCGCTTGGCGTCAATCTGGTGGACCGGAACCTTCTCCGACTCGATGGCCTCCAGCAGGGAGCGGGTCCATTCCGGCCGGGAAAACACTCCCGACAAGACCCCGCCTCGAACCTTGGGCGTCTGCGCGCCCCACGACTCCAGCAGGAGCGGAGCGATCTCAGGGTCGTCATAGCCGGCCAGTGCCCCGATGGCGGCCAATTGCAGCGCCTGGGATTGCAAGGGGTCGATCAGTTTCGCCAGCGTCTCCTTGACCTCTCCCAGAGCGGCGTGCCGGAGCAGTCCGATGGCCGCCAGCCGTTTCCGTTCCGGTTGTTCCGAGTCGGCGGCTGCCGCAAGAGATCCTTCCAGGTGATTGCGAATCATGCGGGCGGCTGCGGGGTGCAGATTCCTGAGCCCGGTGAAGATCCTTCCGTTGACGGCCAGTCCCTCGGCCAGGCTGGTGACGATGGCCAACTGCAGCTCCGGCCGGGTGGTCAACGCCTCATGGGTGGCGGCGGCGCGGGTCAGGCGGCGGAGTTCCGAGGCGGCGCCGCGGCCCCCCACGGTCCGGGCCAACGGAGGCAGCCACTGCCCCGCCAGCGGTTCCTGCTGGAACTCGTCCAATGCCACAAGCTCCGTGAAGAGGCGGCCGGCCAGGCGGGTGCTGGAACTCAGCACCGAGTTGCGGATCCAGCGGTCTCCGCCGTCGCTGCGGGCGATCTTCAAAAGGGCCGGGAGAACCCGCCGGTCGCCGATCACTCCCAGAGCCAGAGCCACCCTCATTCGCACCCGGGGATTCTCGTCTCCGGCCATCTCCAGGATCTTCCGAAAGAGCCGTCCGGAGCGCTTCATCCGGAGCTCCGCGTGCGGCACGGCGTGTTCCCGGACCCCGGGCGAGGAATCGGACAACGCCTTCGCCACGTCCGCGTTTCTGAGAGCGCCCAACCCGTGCAGCGACCAGAGGGCGTGCATCCGGGCCAGGGGGTGTTCGCTCTCCGTCAAGAGCCGCCGCAGCAGCGGCACCGCGGATTTGTCCTGACGCTCGTAGATGAGCCGGTGCGCCGTCTCCCGCCACCAGCCGCCGGGATGCTCCAGGTGTCCCACCAGCTCCTGGATGCTCGCTTCTCCCAAACGGGGCGCCGGCGGCACCTTGAAGTCGAGGGGCGCCACCCGGTAGATCCGACCGTGTTCGGTCCCCCGGGAGAAATCCAGATGCGCGAGGACCCGCTCCGGGACGTGGCCGTGCTCCACCAGCTCCCGACACATGTCCAGCACGTAGAGGGTGCCGTCGGGGGCATTGACCGAGTTGATGGGACGGAACCAGTTGTGGCTGGAACGGAGGAATTCCTTGCCCTCGGGTTCGCCTCGCACTCCCTTGAAGGTGACCCCGTCCGGTTCCAGAATCCGGCGATGCAGCAGATTGGCGGTGGCGGCTCCGGTGAAGATGTTGCCCCGGTATTCCTCCGGATAGGCGTGCCCGGTGTAGACCTTTACCCCCGCCCAGGCGGCGGCATACTCCTGGTAGTTTTCCCGGCCGCCCTCCTCGACGCGGGTGATCCGTCCCGCGAAAATCCGCCGGGCCTCCCGAACCTTGCGCCATCGTTCGATGGGGCTGGCGCGATAGATGGGGAGCCGTCCCCGGGTCAGCGGGTTGACCTCCATGGAACCCCTGGTCAGGAACCCGTGCAGGTCGAAGAAGAGGTAGGGATTCCGCTCCAGGTATCCGTGCGGCATGACCACGTGCCGGCCGAAGGACCCCGCCCGGCAGACGTAGCGGTTGAACCACTCGTCGAAGGTGTACCCGAACTGGAAGGTCTGGGTGGTGAGCTCCATCTCCAAGCTCACCGGACTGAACCGGAAGTCCCGGTTGTAGACGGAAACAGGCTCCGCGTCCGGCTGGCCTCCGGGGCGGATATAGCCTCCGTTGCCGCCGGTGGAGGCGTAGATCTTGTGGTCCACGCCCCACATGATGTTATTGACCATCTGCTGCTCGTTGGTGACGCCGAACCCGGTGTAAACCTGCTTGCGGACGTCGGCCCGGCCGTCGCCGTCCGTGTCCTTGAAATAGAGGATGTCCGGCGCCGCCGAGACGAAGAGCCCCCCTTTCCAGACCGCCACGCCGGTGGGCCAGACCAGCTTGTCGGCGTACACCTGAGCCGTTTCGAAGGTGCCGTCGCCGTCCCGGTCCTCCAACATCCGGATCCGGCCCGTGCCCTCCTCACCCGGCCGCGGCTGGCGCGGATAGCCGTAGAATTCGGCCACGTACATGCGGCCGTTCTCGTCGAAGGTGGCGGCCAAGGGTTCCACCACCTGAGGCTCTTGGGCCACCAGTTCCACGCGAAAGCCATCGGCCACCTCGAGGGCCTTCAGGGATGCGGCCGGATCCAGCGGCGGGATCGGTTTCAGGTACTCTCGGAGCTGGTCCGGATTTCTGGAGATGTCGGTGATCCGCCGCCACTCTTCCGTTTCCTCATCCGGTCCGCTCGCGCAGGCGAGAGGCAGAAGAAGAGCGGTAAGCAACAGAATCGCTCGGAGCCGGCTGCGGTGCTCGAATTGCCGAGGCCAAATCGCAGTCCGTTGAATGCGCGGAAACCAAGTTCGTCTCATGACGATCATGATGCGCCGGATGGTCCAGGGCTGCAAGCGCGGCAGCGAGTCGTGAATCGATCCCAGCCTCGAATGGGTCATCTCATTCGAAGCGGGCGCCCTGTCGGACTCCGAGCCATAATAGTTCCGCAGGAGGAAACCGGTGGTTTCACCGTAGACCGGAGGAATCGAGAAATGTCGGAACATCACGCGACAGTGGAATGGGAAAGGGGCGCAGTCGAATTCGAGTACCGGTCCTACTCCCGCGATCACACTTGGAAGTTCGAGGGCGGCGTTCGGGTCAGTGCGTCCTCAGCGCCCGAGTACCTGGGAAACGCGAACCTGGTCGATCCCGAAAAGGCATACGTTGCGGCACTCGCGAGCTGTCACATGCTCACGTTTCTCGCGATCGCGGCTCGAAAGCGGCTGGTCGTGGATCGCTACCGGGATGCGGCGGTGGGGTTCCTGGAGAAGAACGCGGATGGAAAGTTGGCCGTTACCCGCGTGGTCCTGCGTCCCGAGGTCTCATTCGGTTCCGGGCCGCCGTCGCCCGAAGGACTGGAGAAGATCCACGAACTTGCACACAAGGAGTGTTTCATCGCCAACTCCGTCCGCACTTCAGTAACGGTCGACGCCGGCTGGGGGAGCTGACCAAGCCGAGGACGGCGTTTACGAGTCGCTTGGCTTGGCCATGCCGTAGCCGATTTGGCGTTCGTTGAAGATGTAGGAAGGCTTGGCGGCATCATCGCCCAGCTTGCGGCGGAGATTCTTGACTACAGAGCGGATCGGCCGGAGGTCCTCGGAGCGCCGCTGTCCCCACACGCAATACAATAGAAGGGGACAGTCACCTTCTTGGTGCCTCTGAATCTCCGAGCGGATGTGCCTTGCTGGATACGGTTCTGCGGTAGAATACGGCCAACGTGACGGCTTCGGCCGGCCTCGGTGTATCGTCCACCGACCATCGGGAGATTCGAATGTCAGCCAAGAGCGGCCGCAAATCAATCTATTTCCTCCGTCTCGAGATCGAGAACGTGCGTTGCTTTGCGGAAAAGCAGGTGCTGGATCTTGTGGGCTCGAACAACCTCCCTGCCCGGTGGAACCTGATTGTTGGCGACAACGGGGTTGGCAAAACGACGCTCCTGCAATGTCTGGCGTGGATGCGACCGGTACCGTACTTTGACCCTAAGACCGAGACGCAGACAGGTATCCAACCATCGCTGCACGATCAGGATACTCCCGATATGCAGAGACAAATCGGTATCCAGCCATGGCTGAACGATCGGGATACTCCCGACATGGAGAGGTTGTTACGTGACGGTGCCAGTCCCACCGCATTGCGAGCGGAGATGGTCGAACTCCCGACTTTGGATTCGTTCTGCTCATCGACCGGGCGCATTAGAACCGGAATCATGTTTGGCGCAACGAAAAACAAGCTGACGCGTGTGCGGCTTACCGAAAATGAGCCCGAGAAGACGGTTGAGCCGTTCTTCATTCCCTATGCGGCAAATCGGCATATGGGGCATCAGAATGCCGCGAGGTTGTCTGAGGCTGAACCGGATGACCTGCTTCGTACGGACAGCACGGAGCTTGTCGATGCCGCCGACGTGTTGTCCCGGCTCGACCACTCGGCTCTCAAAGGCAACCCGAAGTCGAAAGCCTGTCTGGACAGTCTGAAACGCGCGTTGGTCAATATTCTTCCGTTCATCAATGAGGCCAGCGACATCGATGTCCGAGACCCGGTGGAACCTGGCGGTCGGCTCAGATTTCGAACCCCGTACGGGGATGTCTCATTGGATGGTCTGAGTCTCGGCCACCGGACCGTCACGGCGTGGATCGTCGACCTGGCCTGGAGACTGGTCAAGCGGTATCCGGAAAGCACGAAGCCGCTTGAGGAGCCGGCCGTGGTGCTGATTGATGAGATCGACCTGCACGTTCATCCGCGCTGGCAGCGCACAATCATGCAGCAGATCTCTGGTCACTTCACGAACGTTCAGTTCGTAGCGACGACGCACAGTCCGATGATGGTCGGCTCCATGACCGGCGTGAATGTAGCCGTGCTCAGACAGACGGAGGCTGGCGATCACGTTGTCATCGAAAACGAACCGGAAGTCGTCGAGGGCTGGCGGGTCGACCAGATTCTGGTCAGTCTCTTCGGATTGGAGACCGCCAGATCGCTACGAGTCGAGGAGCTCATGAAGGAAAGGGAACGGCTGCTTGAGAAGAAGTCCTATTCGCCGCACGAGAGAGAGCGCCTGCGGGAAATTGCCGACGAGTTGTCGTCACTGCCTACGGCGGAGCGAACCGAGGATCTGGAAGCGATGAGAGTCATTCGTGAGGCGGCGGCGGACATTCGGGCGAGGCAAGTGGACCGGAAGTGATTCCTCTGGACAGACCGAACGAAACTCCTCGGGCGCTTCGGAATCGCGGAAGGGCCGAGACCCGACAGAACTGCGAAACTTACGTTGAGGATCGGGATGCGTTTGATTCCGGCGACCGGAAGTTCACGTTTCGCAAGAGCATCTACGGAGCACCTCAAGTCAGAGAAGTTCTCAAGGGAACTCAACACAATAAGTGCTGTTACTGCGAGCGTGAGACTTCTCCAGGCCGGATCGATCATTTTCGACCCAAGGGCAGGGTTCGCCAGCGCGAGGGGGGCGACAAGATCCATCCTGGCTACTACTGGCTGGCATACGAGTGGGACAACCTCGTGTTTGCGTGCGAAGATTGCAACCTGAAGAAATCCGATTATTTCCCGCTCGAGGATCCGGAACGACGAGCCCGAAATCACCTTGACCCTCTCGGCAGGGAATCACCATTGCTCTTGAATCCCTATGTCGATCCGGATCCGAGGCGGCACATCACTTTCGCCGGGTCCGCCTGCCGGCCGAGAACGGAAAAGGGTCACGTCACCGTTAACTTGCTCAAGTTGAATCGGCCATTGTTGCAGGAGGGCCGGCAGCGCACGCTTAGCTATCTGGAGGTTCTGTGCGCCGTCGCGAGTGACCCGGACAGACGTGACACCCTTCGCCGCGCCGCGCGCTGCCTCGTGGACTCTTTCGCACGACCCGACGCCCCTTTTAGTGGCATGGCCCGCGACTATCTGAGCGCCATCGCGGTGGAAAACTGAAAATGAAAAATAGAAATCTTTTATTGTGAGCAACTTACGACCGACTGTGGAGATACTCGAACTTTGTTTTCAATGACTTACGAGCTGCCATGATGGATCATCTGCGGCTCTGGTGGTAGAATTGGAGAGTTGTCTGGAATATGACGCCCGAAAGTGAAGGGAGCACAGCCATGAAGATTCAGAAGCCGTTGTTTAACTCGACATCGTCGGAGAAAGCTCTCGTTGAGAGCCGCCTCGATATTCCTGCCGGCGCCGAGTTGAGCCCGGCGCTTCGCCGACTCGTGGAGGAGGTCCGCATGGAAGCGACGGCAGAGTTCCCTGCCACATCCGGATACGATCGCATGCACAACCGGCACAACCGGTGAACGGGACACGATGTGGGGCGATGAGACCATCCCCATCGACACCGTCCTGCTGAAGACGGCTAGCCGTTGCAATATCGCCTGTACCTATTGCTACATTTACCAGCTCGGCGACCATGGGTGGCGGCGTCAGCCGCCCACCATGTCGAAGTCGACGATCGACGCAACAGTCCGTCGCCTCGGTGAACTGCGTCAAGCGCAAGATCGCGACTTCGCCGTCGTGCTTCACGGCGGCGAACCACTGCTGCTGGCAGAACCACTGCTGACACGGTTGCTGACGGGGCTCCGGGCCCGACTCCCCGTGGGATGCACCCTGTCCGTGCAAACGAACGGGACGCTCCTCAGTGACCGGCATCTGGACATTCTTGCGGACAGCGGCGCCACGGTTTCCGTGAGCCTCGATGGCCCGGCGAAGATCAACGATTCTCGCCGCGTCCGGTTCGATCAGGGGGGGACCTCCGAAGCCACGCTCGACGGCATTCATCGCTTGCAACGCCACCCGGCCGGCGAACAGCTATTTTCGGGCACGCTGAGCGTCGTCGAACCGTCGAGCGACCCCAGGGAAGTCTACTGGTTCTTGCGGCGGCTCGATGTACCCGGGATGAGCTTTCTTCTGCCCGACGGGAACCACTCGCGATTGCCGCCTGGCAAAAGCGGATTCGATTCGAACCAAGCAGGAGCATGGCTGGCGGGCCTTTTCGACGTCTACATGAGTGACCCCGATCCGGTACCGGTTCGGGTGTTGGATGATCTGGTGAAACTCTTGCTCGGAGGATCGGCAACGAAGGAGGGGATGGGACAGGATCTGCATGCGATCCTCATCATCGATACCGATGGGACTGTCGCAAAGAACGACACGCTCAAAAGTGCGTTCGACGGTGCGGATCGGTACAGTGAGCCGTGGTCAGTCCATACTCATTCATTGCAGGAGATTGCGCGGACAGCCGCCTTCCGCGAGCACGTCGAGATGCAGCAGCCTACCGCCCGGCAGTGCCTGGGTTGTCCCGAAGTGTCTATTTGCGGCGGCGGGATGCCGCTCTTCCGTTGGAGCGACGAACGGGGTTTCGACAACCCCTCGGTGTACTGCACTGATCACCTCTATCTGATTTCCCACGTTCGGCAATACCTGGACGCTCATCTTCCGGGCTGATGCGATCCGTTGTTGACTTGTCGAGTGCCTGCCTCGAAACGGATCCCTTTCCATTTGCCGTCGTATCGGAAGCGTTACGCAACGACGTCGAGCAGGTCGCCTTGTCGTGGTTCGAGCAAGCGGCTCCGTGGAATCTCACGGAGGAATCGTTCTATTCTCAATATGAGTTCGACATGCGCAAAGTCGAG
>JAPOYZ010000665.1 GCA_026706325.1 Candidatus Aminicenantota bacterium | reverse complement strand
GTCAATGACCAACGAAACAGATTCGTGAGAGTGACGTTCCGGCTGGAGCCAAGTTTAGCCCGGAACAGCGCGTGAGGCGGAAGTGGACAAGAACGGAGGACTACTTGAGGCTGACACTGTGGAACGGCCTGGCCGGAGACCGGTGATTGAGTAGGCCATTCTCGACCGATTAATCTCCAGTCTCTGTGGCAAGGGCACGCCACTGGACGGGCATGAGCGCCCGGCGGTCATCCTCCGGACCGATCCAAAGGGGAGTCCCGTCATCGACTTCCCCGATGAACTCTGCACCAAGATCTACATTGAATTCTACAGCGACCCGGCCGACGGCGTTTTCAAGGCGCGTCTGGACTGATAGGGGACTTGGTTGCGGGACTTCCAATCCTCCTTACACCCCCTCGGAGTCGGCGGCTGAAAGCCGCCGCTCCCATGCGGCCGGGTCGCTGGCTTGCCAGCTTCGCTTCAGCCACATCGTCAGGTCGTCGAAGAGGGTGTAGTAGGTGGGCAGCACCAGCAGCGTCAGCACCGTGGAGGCGATGAGTCCGCCCATGACGGTGCGGGCCATGGGAAAGTAACGCAGGTCGAAAAAGCTGCTGTAGCTGTAGGCCAGCGGAATCAGGCCCACGACCGTGGTGGTCGCCGTCATCACGATGGGCCGAAAGCGATCGCGGCAACCCTGCAGAATCGCGCGGCGGCGGTCGACCCCGCGGCGTCGAAGGGTGTTGATTCGGTCGATGAGGACGATGCCGTTGTTCACCACGATTCCGATGAGCACCAGGAGGCCGATCTTGGCCATTATGTTGAACGGCGTGCCGGTGATGAGCAGAAAGCCGGCGATTCCCACCACCGAAAAGGGCAGCGACAGCATGATGGCCAATGGATGGGTCAGGGATTCGAACAGGGAGGCCATGACGAAATAGACC
The DNA here is from genome assembly GCA_026706325.1 of Candidatus Aminicenantota bacterium. Taxonomy (GTDB): domain Bacteria; phylum Acidobacteriota; class UBA6911; order RPQK01; family JAJDTT01; genus JAJDTT01. The sequence continues at coordinate 16,115 of JAPOYZ010000665.1, read as the reverse complement.
ATGAAGAGCGCCAGCAGGATGTTGAAGATCCACTCCTGATCCGACTGCTGGTTCCGCCGGGTCCAGAAGCCCAGCGACCACCCGTAGCCCTCCGGATAGTCCAACCCGTCCATGACCTCCGTCATCTGCCGGATGCCCTCGTCCTTCTTGTCTCCGGAATAGGTGGCGAAGAAGTTGGCGTAGGTCTGCCGGTCCTCCCGCTGGACCTGAGCCGCAACCTTCTCGATCCGAAGCTCGGCGACCTGAGACAGGAGGATCTCCTCACCGTCGTCTCCGTATCCCACCACGGCCGAGCGCAGGTCTTCCAGCCCGCTCCGGTCCTCCGGCCGGAGCCGGACGATGACGTCCACCTCCCCTTCTGACGTGCGGAAGCCCCGAACCTGCCGGCCCCGCATCAGGATCCCCAGGATCTGGGAGACGGATTGAGTGGAAACGCCGTAGCGGCGGGCCAAGTCCCGGCGCAATCGGACTTGAACCTCCTCGCGAGTGCTGTCCCGGGGCGCGGACACCTGGGAAAAGTCCGGATGTTCCCGGAGGCGGGTCCGGGCGTCGCGCAACAGTCTCTCCAGGACTCGAGGATCATCGCCGTAGAGGCTTACGTTGATCCCTTCCCGGTTCTGCCTTCCACTCTGGCCGGACAACTCGATCCGGCAACCCGGGATCACCGGGAGACCGTCCGAGATCTTCAGGCGGATCTCCTCCATCTCTTCCAGGCTGATCTCGTCATCGTGGAGATAGATTTCAGTCGAGGCATTGTTGTTGGAGAAGGAGCTGAAGACCTGGTCGACCTTGAAGGCTTCCTTGTTCTCCGCCAGGAAGGTTTCGACCGGATCGACGTAGTCCCTTTCGATCTTGGCGTAGTGATAGTTCTCGGTGAATTCGTAACTGATCCGGAGGCTGCCCGGCTCCTGGGCGTCCGGAGCGTTGTAGGAAACCCACCAGGAAGCGATGCCTCAGGGGCCAGGCCACCAGTTTCAGGTAGTAATCCATGATCCGCCAGCTACCCGGTTTCCGTCCGTGCCCGGAAGGAGGGACGTCGCCGCCACCTCCGGCGGAGATCGCTTCTGCGCCGGCGGCACGAGCCACGTCCAGCTTCAGAAAGCGCCCCATGGCCAAGGGGATCAGGGTCAATGAGAGGAACAGGGAACAGAGGAGCGCGAAGATGATGGCCAGTCCGCAGTGGCGAAGCCAGAAACTGAGAAAGCTCTGGGCGCCGAAGACCAGGGGGACGAAAATGATGATGGAGGTGAGGGTGGCCGCGATCACCGCCATCTGCACCTCCCGGGTGCCCTGTTTGACTGCCTGCAGGCGGTCTGCCCCTTGCTCCAGGTTCCGGTAGATCGACTCCAACACGACGATGGCATTGTCCACCAACATTCCCGTCGCCAACATGAGTCCCATCATGGAGAGGACGTTCAGGCTCAGGCCGCCGAAGTAGAGGAACCCGAGGCTTCCGACCAGAGAGAGGGGGATGGCCAGGGCAACCACCAGGGCCGCGCTCCACTTGCGAAGGAAGAGGACCAGGACCCCCAGAGCCAGGAGTGCGCCAACGGTTCCGGCGGTGAGGAGTCCCTTGAGGGCCTTGACGATCTCCGCGCCGGCGTTGCGGATGACGTCCAGTTGGATTCCCTGCAGCGCGGGATCCGACCGGATCGTTTCCAACTCCGCCTCAACGCCCCTCACCGTCGTCACGGTGTTGGCCTCGGCCGCCTTGCGGACCCAGAGACCCACCGCGTACTCGCCGTTGAGGTGCTGGCTGGCATGGGCCGCGGGACTCTCGTAAACCACGTTGGCGACGTTTTCCAGCAGCAGGCCCCGCTCGTTCACGGGAAAACGTTTGAAGTCCTCCATGGATCGGAACATGCCGCGGGTCATGGCGCCGTAGCGGACTCCGCCGTCCGTGAACCGGCCCAAGGAACGGTCCAGGTTGATGTCGGAAAGGTTCCGGAAAAGCCGGCCCGCGTCCACCCGGTACCGTCGGAGCTCGTCGAGACTCAGGTACACGGCGATCTCGGGCCGCTGGGTTCCGAAGAGTTCGACCTCGGCCACTCCCGGAACCCGCTCGATCCGCCTTCTGATCTTCAGGTCCAGGAACTCGTAGGCGGTCCGTAAGTTCCTCTCGGACGCGATCCGCAGTCCCAGGATAGGCGCATCGTCGGTACTGAAGTTCACGATGTCGATTCGCTCAACGTCTTCCGGCAGTTCACTGCGGATCCGCTCGACCCTCTCCCGCACTTCCCCTCGTAGCCGCTGGACGTCCATCTCGAAATCGAAAAAGGTCTGTACCCCGGAGCTGCCGCTGTTGGAGAAAGACTGCATCCATTGGATTCCGGGGACCGTGCTCACCGCCTCTTCCACCGGTTTGGTGATGGTCTGCAGGACATGAGCCGGAGTGGCATTGGGATAGGGGATCTGCACCATCACGAAGGGCAGGTCCAGGTCGGGAAACAGCACCAGGGGTATCTTGAACAGGGAGACCACGCCGATCAGGATCAGCAAGGAGAAGATAGCGCAGATGGTCACCGGATAGCGGACGGAGAAGCTGGCCAGCGCCGAGGACCTGGGGTTTCCGGCAGGAGTCTTTGAGGAGTTCTGTTGCCGCTTACCCCGCATGGCTCTCGTCTTTCGCTCTGCGGTCCAGTGCCTCGTAGAGCACCGGCACCAGGATCAACGTCAGGAGGGTGGCGAAAAGCAATCCGCCCATCACGGTAATGGCCATGGGGGTTCGCACCTCCGAACCCTCGCCCCAGCCCAGGGCCATTGGAAACAGTCCCAGGACCGTGGTCAAGGTGGTCATGAGGATGGGCCGCAATCGCACTTGCCCCGCCTCGATCAGCGCCTCCCGGCGGCTCAATCCCCGGCGGCGGAGCTGATTGGCGTAGTCGATCAGGACGATTCCGTTGTTGACCACGATCCCGACCAGGATAATCACGCCCAGCAGGACCATGACACTGACGGTGGAACCGGTCACGAAAAGAGCGGCCACCACCCCCACCAGGGCCACCGGAACCGCGAACAGGATGACGAAAGGGTGGACCAGGGATTCGAATTGCGATGCCATCACCAGATAGACCAGGAGCACAGCCAGAGCCAGGGCGAAGAGCAGGCTGCTCCGGGAACGGTCGTACTCACGGTGCTGCCCGCCCAGCGTCACCACTGAATCGGGCGGCAATTCCCCGGACATCCCGGAGAGCTGAGCCTCGATCTTCCGGGAGACGGTGCCCAGATCCGCTCCCGCCAGGTTGGCCGACACCACGGCCGCGCGCTGGGAACCGACACGGCGGATCTCGCCGGGTCCCCGCGAGAGCTGAACCCGGGCCACGGACCCCAACCGGATCGGCACCTGGGAACCTTCTTCCCCGGTCTCGGAACCCATCTGCGTCCGACCCGGATTCGATCCGGACGCCGCGCCGCCTTCACCGGAACGCTCACCGAACGCACGGGACCGGGCGCCATCCTGGGCGCCACTCCGATTTCCATCGGCGCCGGTGCTGTCCTGCCGGGTATTGATGACCAGGTCGCGAATATCCTGGATGGCGTCCCGGTCCGATTCGGCCGCCTGGACCAGGATATCGAGCTGCCGCTCCTGGTCCCGGTAGCGGGAGGCGACATCGCCGCGGATCTTGCTCCTCACGATCTCGGCCGCCTGACCCTCGTCCAGACCCAGCCGGGCCAATTGCTCCCGCCGAAAGCTGATCTGGACCTCAGGATTCCCCAATCGGGTCGAACTCTGGACATCGGCAACCCCGTCGATTCCGGAAAGCCGATCCATCACCTTCTCGGCGATGCTCCGCTGCGCCGCCAGGTCGTAGCTGTAGATCTCCACCTCCACCGGCTCTCTGAAGCTGAACAGGGTGGGACGGCCAAACAGGTGGGTGAGTCCCGGATATTGTCCCAGCAGGCTTCTGGTGCGGCCGATCACCCTCTCCTCGCCCGCTTTGTCCCGGCCGTCCTTCATGGAGACGTGAATCCAGCCCCGGTGCTCTTCGAGCGGACCCGTGGCGAACTGGTCATCGGCCCCTCCTCCCACGCTGGAGAAGACGGTGGCCACGCCGTCCAGATCCAACACCCGGCTCTCGACTTCCCGGATGATCCGGTCGGTCTCTTCCAGGGGTTTCCCTTGGGGAAGCTCGATCTCGAAGGAGAACTTTCCCTGAACCAGGGACGGGATCAGCTCGGCTCCGAGGAACTGGGCCAGACCGGCGCTGCCGGCCACCAGGCCCAAGGTGAGAGCCAATACGATCCCCTTGTGGTCGAGAGACCAGGCCAGGAGGCGGGGATACGTTCGCCGGAGCGACTCGAAGCCGGAATCGACCCGCCCCAGCAACGGGTTCAGGAGTTTCAACAGGCCTCTTCCCAGGGTCCTGAGCAATCGCCGCAGGTCGCCGGCGACGACGAGAACCAGATCCACGGTGAGGAACTTCAAGACCCGCGCCCCCCCGCGTCCCGCGGCTCGCACCAGGCGCGACAGCCGGCCATCCTGTCTGCCTGCGGCGGAGGCCCGCCCGTTTCCGGACTGGCGGACCGGCTCTACGGCGATCCTCCGCCGCGACAGGACCATGGGAATGACCGTGAGAGCGACGGCCAGGGAGGCGAGCAGGGCGTAGGTGATGGTCAGGGCCTGATCCTTGAAGAGCTGGCCCGCAATTCCCTCCACGAAGATCATGGGCAGAAAGACGGCCACCGTGGTCAGCGTCGACGCCGCCACCGCCTTTCCGACCTCACGGGTGCCCTGGTAGACCGCCTCCGCCAAATCCGGGTTCCGCCGGCGATGCCGGTGGATCGATTCCAACACCACGATGGAGTTGTCGACCAGCATCCCGACGCCCAGAGCCACGCCGCCCAGCGACATGATGTTCAGGGTCACGCCGGTCTGGTGCATCAAGGTGAACGTGGCCATGACGGAAATCGGGATGGAGAGTCCGATGGTGGCGGTGCTGCGAAGGTCCCGGAGGAAGACGAACAGCACGAACGTGGCCAACAGACCTCCCAGGAGGGCCGCGGCGGCGACGTTCCGAATCGCCAGGTTGATGAATTGCGCCTGGTCGTAGACGATCTCGTGGGACAACTCGGCGGGATAGGTCTTCTGCTCCTTGAGCTGCTCAAGACGTTCTCTCACCGCTTCGGAAACCGCCACCGCGTTGGCGTCGCCTTCCTTGTAGACACGCAGCTCCACACTCTCCCGGCCGTTGAAGCGGGAGATGACGTCCCGCTCCTTGGTCCCCCGCCAGACTCTGGCCACGTCTGACAGAACCACTTGGCGTCCGTCCAGATCCCGAATGATGAGATTCCGGATCTCCTCGACCGATTGGAATTCGTTGAGCACCCGGACCAAGTAGTTGGCGTCCAGGTCGTACAGGCTCCCGCTGGCCTGATTGAGGTTCGCCTCGCGAATGACGCTGCTGACCTCGCTGACCGGAATGTTCAGCTCCGCCAGCCGTTTCTCCTCGATCTCGATCCGGATCTGCTCCTCCCGGCCGCCCGCCACTTTGACTGCCGCTACCCCCGAGGTCGATTCCAGTCCCTGCTTCACTTTGCGCTCGGCCAGATCCCGGATTCGGCTGAGGGGGGCTTCTCCATACAGATGAAGCCTCATGACCGGGTCGTAGGCGGGATCGAAGCGCAGAATCACCGGTTTCTCCGCTTCGATGGGGAGGTTGGCCAGATCCAGCTTCTCCCTCACGTCCATGACCGCCAGATCCATGTCCGTGTCCCAGCCGAACTCCAGGATGACTTCCGACTGGCCCGGGCGGGAAATCGAGCTGATGCGGGAGAGGCCGGGAACCACCCCGACGTTCTCCTCCACGGGACGGGTCACCAGCGCCTCCACTTCTTCCGGAGCCGCGTCTTCGAATTCGGTCTGTATCGTCAGCGAGGGATAGGAGATGTCGGGCAGGAGATCCAGCGAGAGCCGGTCCACCGAAACCGCCCCGAAGAGGCAGACCGCCACCACGAACATGGAGACGGTGACCGGGCGGCGGATCGCGGTCCTGACGGTTCTCATCGGCTGGCGGTCACGGGCTCGGGCCGGCTACCCGGACCTTGGCTCCCTCGTTCAACTGACCGTGGCCAGCGACCACGAGGGAGTCGCCGGGGGCAACGCCCTCCAGGACCTCGACGGCCTGGTCCCGCTGATAGCCCAATCGGACCGGACGGCGGTGGGCGACTTCATCCCGGACCAGGAAGACGAAACTCTGGCCGTCCTGCTCCCGGAGCGCTCTCCTGGGGATGATGGTGGCGTTCTCGCGAGTGTCGGTCCGGATATCGACCCGGACGAAGGCTCCCGGCCTGAAGAGTGCATTGGCCGAAACCAGCTCGACGGTGACCTTGACGGTTCCGGTGGACTCGTCCACCACGGGGCTGATTCGGATCACCCGTCCGTCGATGGACTCCGCTCCTCCGGCGTCGAAACCGATGGAGGCCGACTGTCCGGGACGGACCAGGCGGACGTCGCGCTCGGCGACATGCACGTCCGCGTAGAGCGGAGAAAAGGCGCCCAAACGGAAGAGCGAGTCCGCTCCGCGGATCGTTTGGCCCAGTTCGACGGTCCGCTGGGTGATGCGGCCGGAGAAGGGGGCGCGAATCTCACTGCGGGAGATCTCCAGCTTGACCTGCTCGATTTCGGCTTCCAATTCGCTGACCCGGTGGGTGAACTCCCGGACTTCGGAAGCGGCGGCGCGCTCGTCGTGCTCCAATTCGGCGATCTGGTAGCGAAGCGTGGCCACCTCCTCCTCGCTGACCAGGTCATCGGCAAAGGCCCGCTCCTTCCGGTCCAATTCCAAGGCGGTGTTCTTGATCTGAACCTGGGCCTTCTGTCCCCGGATCCGGGCCTTTTCCAACTGGATTCGGGTCTGGGCCAGCTTCTCTTCGGTGAGCCGGAGGCGGATCACCAACTCCCGGTCATCCAGGACGCACAGCAACTGTCCCTCGCGGACGTAATCCCCCTCTTCGGCCAGGACGCTGCGAACGGTCCCTTCCGCCTGGGCCATGAGTTCCACTTCCCGCAGGGCCCTCAGGTTGGACGTCGAGGTCAGGAACGAGGAGATGGCGCCTTGACGGGCCTGGTCCAGCTCGACCGGAATCGCTCCGTCCTCCGGTTCCTCTTCCTGCGAGGCGTCCGCGGACGGATCTTCGGAGTCTTTGTCCAGGTAGGGAGATCCAAAGTGCCAGGCGGCGGCCAGAATCGCCACGACGATCAGGAAACCGTAAACCTTCAGACGGATCTTCATTGCGGGCCACTGGAGGAGCCGCCAATAGCTGATGAATTCCAAACCAAGGCGGCGCTTCGGCTTTCAGCATACTATACGAAAGGCCGGGCCTGTTCGTTCCCTCGGAACCGATATTCAACACCCGGCTCTTGCGGTTTCCTGACCCCAATCGATAGGTGGTACGATCACGCGAACATATCCAGGAGGAGGCCTCCATGAAGGATCCGTTTCCCCGACCCGCTCTGGCGATGAGCGTCGTTTTGCCGGCAATCCTGCTGCAGTTGATTCCGGCCCGGGCGCACGAGAGCACCCTCGCCGCCTTTCTCAAGCGGCACAACGTCGCCGCGCTGGCCCGTCCGGTGGGAATCGGGGCCTTGTCCGGTCACGAAGTCTGCCGCTTGAAGGTGACCCTCACGGAGGAAGGAACCGGGGCCGAGCTCCCCGGGTTGATCCGGGTCACACCCGAATGCAGCGAGGAGGCCCTGCAGCTGCCGGGGCTCTGTCACCGCGCTCGAGGCTGGCACACAATGCCTGCCTCTGCCGACCTTGAGGTTCCCCGCACGAAGCTACGGATCGAGGCGCTCCATGGACTGGAGACGGAGAAGGCGGAGCGTTCCCTGGACCTTTCGGGAAGAGACCGGGCGGAGATCCGGTTGCCCCTGCGCCGCATCTATGACCCGCGGGCCAGAGGGCTGAAGTCCGGGAATACCCATCTCCACCTCACGAGAATCACCTTTCGGGACGCCCAGCGCTACTTGCGGGAGGTGCCCCTGGGGGACGGACTGGATCTCCTGTTCGTCTCCTACCTGCGGAGAATGCCGGACGAGGCCCGCTATACGACCAACGGATTCACCCGGGCGGATCTCGACAGGCTCTCGGGTGGCGGAATCGACTTCGGCTGGGGCCAGGAGCACCGCCACAACTTCGGCCGGGGGGAGCAGGGCTACGGCCACGTGATGCTCCTGAACCTGCTCAAACTGATCCGCCCGGTGAGCATCGGGCCCGGCATCATGGGTTCGGGCAACGACGGACGCCCCCTGCAGACGGGGATTCGGGAGGCTCGGACGGACGGCGGCACCGTCATCTGGTGTCACAACGCCTTCGGTCACGAGGACCTCCCCAACTGGATGGCGGGCTTGGTGGACGCCCAGAACATCTTCGACGGCGGCTCCAGGGGGCACTACTCCGAGACCTTCTACCGCTACCTGAACCTGGGATTGAAGGCGCCCTTCTCGACCGGAACCGACTGGTTCATCTACGACTTCGCCCGGGTCTACGTCCCGCTGGAGGGACCGGTCACGGAGCGGGAATGGCTGGAGGTCCTCTCCCAGGGGCGCTCCTACATCACCAACGGTCCGTTTCTGGAGTTGGAAGCCGGGGGACGGCAGCCCGGCGGGACGGTCTCCGTTTCCGGAAAAGAGACGGTGCGGATCCGGGGCCGGGGTGTCGGCCGCCTGGACTTCAAGGCCCTGGAACTGATCGTCAACGGGCGGGTCGTCCATTCCGTTTCGAGCCGCCCGTCGGAAGGCCATTTCGTGGCGGACCTGGACTTCCCTCTCCAGGTTTCCGAACCGGGATGGGTGGCTCTGCGCGTTCCTCCGAACCTGCCCGAAAACGAGCTGGCCCGGTCCCTGTTCGCCCACACCAGCCCCATCTATCTCCAGCTGGACGGCCGGTCCATCTTCCGGCCCGAGGTCGCCCGGGAGGTGTTGGCGGAGATGGAGGAGAGCGTGGCGGAGATTGGTTCCCGAGCGTCATTCTCCAGTTCCCGGGAGCGGGAATCGGTGCTTCGCGTCTACCGGGAGGGCATCCGGATCCTGAGCCGGCGGCTGGCGGATTTGGGGAAGGTCACCCACTGACGGGTCCGGCTCTACCCACGAGGTCCTGTCGATAATCCATTTCGGCGAATACTGCCAAGAGTCGGCGGTTGGAAACGGCCGCTCCATTTGAGATTTGGGAATTTCCCCCTATGATGGTGCGTCGTGACTGATCCGTGGCTGTATCCGTTGCTGGTCCTGGCCGGTATCGTTGCCGGCGCCCTGAATGTCATCGCCGGGGGAGGCTCCTTCCTGACGCTGCCCATTCTGATCTTCATGGGGCTGCCGGCCAGCGTCGCCAACGGCACCAACCGGGTGGGCATCTTCTTCCAGAACGTGGGCGCCGTCTGGGGATTCCACCGCAACCGGTTGATGGACTGGAAGTCCATCCTCTGGGCGGCTCTTCCGGCCAGCCTGGGAGCCGTTGCGGGCACCGTCCTCGCCCTCTCCATCGGCGACGCCGCCTTTCGGAAGGTACTGGCCTTCCTCATGATCGCCGTGACCCTGTGGACGCTATGGGACCCCCTGGGGACAAAGGGCGAAGAGAGCCGCGAGAGGGGAGTTCGCCTGCCGGTTCTGGCGTTCGGTTTCTTCCTGACGGGTATTTACGGAGGTTTCGTCCAGGCCGGTGTCGGGTTCCTGGTATTGGCCGCGACAACCATGGCCGGGCTGGATCTGGTCCGGGGGAACGCCGTCAAGGTGTTGAGCATCCTGGCTTTCACCGTCGTCTCTCTCGCCATTTTCGTCTCTCAGGGCAAGGTCTTGTGGCTTCCCGGGCTGGTTCTGGCCGTGGGGACCTTCGTGGGAGGGCAACTGGGAGTCCGGTTCACCGTGCTGAAGGGCCACGCCTGGGTCAAGCGCGTGGTGACGGCGACGATCGTCGTCTTCGCAGTCAAGCTGTGGGTAACCGGTTGACCGGTTCTCGCGCCATCCCCATCCCAAGGAAAATCATGGAGGTTTGCTGTTGAAGAGAGTTGGAATCGCTTCCCTGATGCACGAGTCCAACACCTTCTATCCGGTCCCCACCACCCGGGAGATGTTCCGGGACACCTGCCTGGTGTCGGGTGCGCAGGTCCTTTCCCACTGGGGCGAGGCCCATCACGAGATCGGAGGCATGCTGGAGGTGGTGCCGGGACTGGGCCTCGAGACCGTCCCGCTGGTCACGGGCACGGCCATGCCCGCGGGTCCCCTCCGGGAAGACGCCTACGAGGGAATATTGGAGGAGATTCTGGACCGGATTGCGGGAGAGTCCCTGGACGGACTGCTGCTGGCCCTGCACGGCGCCATGGTGGCCGAGCACGTCCGGGACGCCGACGGGCGGACCGCCGCCGCCATCCGCCGACTGGTGGGGCCCGATCTGCCCATCGTCATGACACTGGACCTCCATGCCAACGTCTCTCCGCTCATGATCGAGAGCGTCACCGCCACCACCATCTACCGGACTTACCCGCATCTGGATCAGAGGGACCGGGGCCGGGAGGCGGCTCGGATCCTGGCCCAGACCATGGAGGGCAGGATTCGGCCGGTGCAATCCCTGGTCAAACCTCCCGTCTGCATCAGCATTCTGGCTCAGGCGACCGGGCAGGAGCCCATGGCCGGCCTCTACCGGCGGATGGAGGAGCTGATCGAGCAGGACGGGGTCGTCTCAGCCAGCATCGCTCCCGGTTTTGCCTACGCCGACGTGGAGGAGATGGGCCCGGCCTTTCTGGTGGTAACCGACGGCGATCGGTCGCTGGCCCGCAACGAGGCGTTGGCCCTGGCGCGCCGGGCCTGGGACCGTCGGGACGAGCTGACCCTGCCGGGGACTCCCATCAAGCAGGCCGTTGCAGAAGCGATGGCCGCCGAAGCAGGCCCCGTGACGCTACTGGACGTGGGCGACAACGTGGGCGGCGGCAGCCCGGCCGACGGCACCCTGATCCTGGAGGAAGTGATGCGGACCGGGTCCGGCCCTGCCCTGGTGGTCCTGTTCGACCCGGCTGCCGTTCAGGCCTGCGCGGCCTCCGGAGTGGGAACGGAAGTGTCGCTCGGGGTGGGCGGGAAGAGCGACGACCTGCACGGCCCGCCCATCCCGATTCGGGGACGGGTCCGATGCCTGCACGACGGCGCCTTCGTGGAGGATGAGCCCCGCCACGGCGGCGCCCGTTTCAACAACCAGGGCCTCACAGCACTGGTGGAGGCGGACGAAGGCCACGCCGTCGTTCTGACCTCGCTCCGGATGGCGCCCATGAGCCTGGAACAGGTCTTGAGCCTGGGCATCAGGCCGAGGGCGTACCGGATCCTGGTGGCCAAGGGGGCCATCGCTCCGGTGGCGGCATACGAGCCGGTTTCCAGCCGGATGATCTACGTGGACACACCCGGGATCACGTCGGCCAATCCGGCTCATTTCGACTACCGGCACCGTCCCCGCCCTCTCTACCCGTTCGAGCCGGAGACGGTCTGGGAAGCTTCCCAGTGATCTCCACGCCGAGTCGACGACCAGGGACCGATAGTCGTAGTAGACTGGCCCGGCGGAAAAAGGATGGGAGCGGCGGTTTCCAACCGCCGAATTCTCGTAGTACAAGGAGGAATGGGCGATCGGAAATCGCCCCTCCTTTTTCTTAGGAGAACAGGAATGCTGACAAGAGAGAACATGGACGGCCTTTACGTCCTGGTGGTCACCCCCTTCGACGACAGGTTCCATCTCGATACGGAAGGATACCGGTACAACATCCGGAAGCTGGTCCGGATGGGAGTGGACGGCATCATCACCACCGGGACCAACGGCGAATTCTTCGTGGTCAACGACGAGGAGTTGCGCACCATCAGCCGGATCACGGTGGAGGAATGCCAGGGGAGCGGGACCAAGGTCGTCGTGGGAGCCAGCGCCGTCAATACCGAGGAGTCGATCCGCCGTTCCCGCATCGCCATGGAGGAAGGGGCGGAAGGGGTCATGAACGTCGTCCCCTTCTACCAGACCCTGACCAAGGCCGAAGCCTACCAGTACTTCCAGGATCTCGCGGAAGCCTGTCCCGGCCTGGGCATCATCATCTACAACAATCCCGGCACCACCAAGCTGCTGCTCAACGACTCGGACTTCGTGGAACTCCAGAAGATCCCCACCGTGGCCGGCGTGAAGATGATCGGGGCCGACATGAGCCTCTACTTCAATTGCCTGAGGCGGACCGAAATCCCCCACTTCCCCCTGGAGCAGCTCTGGAGCGTAAGCCACGTGGTGGGGGGCAATGGAGTCATGGCCAGCTTCGTCTACGCCTTCCCCGCCTTCATGCAGAGGTGGTGGAAGGCGATCCGCGGGGGGGACGTGGACCAGGCCATGGCCTTCCAGCACCAGTGCAACGAGATCTTGCAGGAAGCCATCATTCCCCTGGCGGGCGAGGGCTACAACGACACCTCCCTCACCAAGGCCACGGTGAACGCCGCCGGCTACTTCAAGGCGGGGCCGCCCCGTCCACCCTCGGAAGCCGCGCCCGCCGAGAGAATCGAGCGGCTCCGCGCCACGTTCGAGGAGAGGTTCAGCCATTTTCTGGAGGACGAGATCCGCTGATTGCGGCCGAGTTGCTCCCGCCAACGGAATCGAGGAGACCATGAATCAGCTTCGAGGCACGCTCAAAGGCGTGGTGACCGCGCTGGGAACACCGCTGGACCGGAACGAGGACCTTCACGAGAAGGGCATGAGGAAGCAGATCCGGATGCAGTTGGCCGCCGGCGTGGACGGCCTCCTGGTGCTGGGATCAATGGGCTGCATGCAGATGCTCAAGGACGAGGTCTTCACGGAAGCCGTGGAGGTGGCCATCGACGAGGTGAGGGGCGCCGTACCCGTCATCGTGGGCTGCGGCGACACCAGCACGGAGCGGACTCTGGCGCGAATCCGGCTTGCCGAGAACTATCCCCTGGCCGGGGTGGCCCTGATTCCCCCATTCATCTTCCGCTTCAGTCAGGCCGAGCTTCACGAGTACTTCACCGGCGTGGCCTCCCGGACCAGCCTCCCGGTCTACCCCTACGACAATCCGGCGCTGACGGGCCATTCGCTGGAAGCTGAACTGGTCCGGGAGTTGGCCACGCATCCCAACATCGTGGGGTTGAAGGCGTCCGGCGACTTCCTCACCTTCCGCCGTTCCGCGGAGCATTTCCGGGGATCGGAGTTCGCGGTCCTCTCGGGACACACCACTTTCTTCGACCTGGCTCTAAAACTGGGCGCTGTTGGAATCATCGAAGGGCTCTTCGCACTGGCGCCCGAGTATGGTGTGGAGATCTACCGAGCCTTTCGGGAGGGGAATCCGGAAGGGTCCGCCGCGGCCCAGAGGAAGCTCCTGCGTTTGAGGGAGGTCGTGGCGTACGACTCGGTGTTCGCCGGTTTCACCTCCGCCATGAACCTGAGGGGCGTCCCCGGGAACTTCACTCCCCGGCCCTTCGCCCAACCGACGGAGCGGGGGCGCAAACAGGTGGAGTCGGTCATGCGGGGGCTGGAGCTACTCGATTAGACGTATTTCCCGGCCCACCGGCCGGTTCCGCTCCCGGACGGCGTGGCGGCTTATTCCCGGATGGCCGAGAGGAAGGCCGAGGCTTGGGCCCGCACCATGCCCGTGGCCTCCCCGAACGACAGGAAGTGGAATCCCCGGTCGATCCAGAAGCGGCCCTGCTCCAGCGTCCCCACCACCATGCCGCAAGGCTTCCCGGCGGCGCGCGCTCCCTCCAAGACGCTGAGAATGGCATCGACCACCACCGGGTGGTCCCACTCTCCACAGCGTCCCAGATTGAGGGAGAGATCATAGGGACCCAGCATCACGGCATCGATCCAGTCGCGGGCGGCCAGACCGGGCAGGGCCTCGATTCCCCGGGGAGTCTCGACCTGGAAACAGACGAAGAAGTCGTCCTCCACCTCCTGCCAGCCTTTCAGGTCCAGGCTGCGCGTGCGCATCACCGATGGCCCTCCCGGTCCGCGCCGTCCCCGGGGCGGGACGAAGATGGCGCTCTTGACCGTCTCGAGCTGCTCCTCCCTCTCGGTCCAGGGAATCATGAATCCGGACGGGCCCATGTCCGCGTAGCGGCGCAGCAGGTGATAGACACTGTCCTCGGGACGCAGGATGAGCGGCAAATCCAAGAGGCGGGCGGTGCGGCACAACTCCTCGGTCTTGGCCAGATCGGCGGCGCCATGCTCCATGTCCAGGAACACGAAGTCCATGCCCACCTGCTTGTAGATCTCCAGGTATCCGGCCCAGAAGTCGAAGGTCATGAGGGTCCCCACCACCAACTCGCCCCGGGCCAGCTTCTGCTTCAGGGAAGCATTGACCATGTCAGGAGTCCTTGTACTCTTCCCGCACCGGATAGAAGACCTCCACGACTTCCGAATCCGCCTGGACCTGGCAGCCGTGAAACTTGTAGGGATCGAAGACGTAGGAATCGCCCCCTTCGGCCAGGAAGGTATCTGACTCCTCCTTGCCCACGAATTTGAGGGACCCGCTGACCACGTATCCCACTTGGCTGGCCCGGTGATTGTGCAGGGGAATGGTGGCCCCCTTGGACATGGAAAAGTGGCAGAGCATGACTTCCTCGTTGAAGGCGAGCGTCTTGCGCAGAATGCCCGGAATGCTGTCGTTTCCCTGAACTTCACCGACCGAATGCTTCTTCATGGGTCCTCCCTATTGCTTTCTTTGCGAGTGGTTAATCTGACGTCCGCCCCGGTGCGGGTCCAGTCTACACCGCCGAGGAGGCGGAGAGAGTCGTCAAGCATAGCCTTGAATCATGGGCGTGATAACGATTTCGGGAACGCAGGCCCGCGGCGGAAGCCCGGCCACCAGCAGGGCGCAAGCCGCCACGTCCTCGGAGCGAAGAATCCGCTCCCGCCGCTCGCGGGGAACCGGCTCCGGGCGGACGTCCAGGATGGGCGTATCCACCTCGCCGGGAATGATCACGGTGGAGCGGATCCCATTGGCCCCTTCCTCCAGGTTGGTGGAGTGGGTCAGTCCCACCATCCCGTGCTTGGAGGCCACGTAGGCCACTCCCGCCACTTTGCTGGCCCGCTTCCCGGCAATGGAGGAGACGTTGATGATGACGCCCCCTCCCAGCTCCTGCATGCCCGGCAGGACGGCGCGGATGCAATTGAAGGCGCCGGTCAGGTTAACTGCTACGACCAAGTCCCAATCCGAAGGATCGATCCGAGACAAGTCCCTCACGACGGTGTTGATCCCGGCGTTGTTCACCAGCAGGTTCACGGCCCCCAATCGGTCCCGGATCCGCGCGAAAACTCCGTCGACCTGATCTCGCGACGAGACGTCGCAGGCACAGGTCAGGACCCGGTCTCCCGGCAACCGGACGGCCACCTCCCGTAGTTTCTCCTCCCGCCGCCCGAGCAGAGCCACCGCGGCGCCCTCCCGGGCGAACGTCTCGGCCACGGCCCGGCCGATGCCCGTACCCGCCCCCGTGACCACCGCCACTTGATTTTCCAGAACACTCATGGACCGTCTCCCTTCGCTGGCCCCAATAACAACATGTCTTTACGGCAAATTACATGATTCTTGTCGTATCATCTTGAAGTCTGGCCATCAGAACCCTAACCTCGGGGGGGAGGATAACCTTGAAAAAGCTCTCAACCAAGTTCTTGCTTCGAGTCTCTTTCCTGCTGGCGGGCGTGGCCTGCTGGTTCTTCCTGCAGGATCCGGGCGCGACCTTCTCCTCACACGACCAGGGGCCCGACCCGGACGAGCGCTTCGTCCTGGAAACGGGTCTGCCGGTGGGTGAACTCTCGTTCGAGGTTTTGGAGGACCTGACCGGCGTCCATCTGCCCTCCCGGCTCTACTTCGCCCATGCCGACGGGCGGCCGGAAACTCCCGTGGTGGGACGCTTCGAGAACTTCCTGGTGACGGCCTCCGGCCGGGAGTTGAAGACCATCCCGGTGGGCCGGTACGACGTCTACGTGAGCCGCGGCATCGAATACACGCTGGACCACCAGGAGGTGGAGATCCTGGAAGGGAAACGGAGCCACTTCACTTCCACCCTCTCCCGGGCCATCGACACCAGCGGTTTCATCTCGTCGGATTTCCACCTGCACCTCCAATTCGCAATGCGGGACGGCGCCATCGTGTCGGCGGCGGCC
>JAPOYZ010000023.1 GCA_026706325.1 Candidatus Aminicenantota bacterium | reverse complement strand
TCGGGAGTCGGAACATGATCAGTCGCCATACCATTCGCCACTCCGGCCTCGCCTCTCCCGCGGGCAATCATACGCCCGGCCGGTGACGACTCCGGAAAGCAGTCCGTGGAAGAAGTCCTCTTCCTTCCCCCGTTCTCTTCACGGTAGACTTCACGCCGGATGAGCAAAGAGATCGCAAACGAAGCTCCGGTTCCCGACGACGACCAGTTGGAGCGGCAGAGAAAAGTGGCCGAAGCGCTTGGCGTGCCGGTCTGCAGGCGCCATATCTTCCTCTGCTGTGACCAGGCCAAGCCCAAATGCGCCGACCGCCAGCGGACCCTGGAGGCTTGGCAATACCTGAAGCGGCGCCTCAAGGAACTGGGGCTCTCGGAGCAGGGAGGAATTTGCCGCACGAAAGCAGACTGCCTGAGAATCTGCATGGACGGCCCCATGGCCGTGGTCTATCCGGAGGGAGCCTGGTATCGGCGTTGCGATCCACCGGTTCTGGAACGAATCATTCGGGAACACCTGGTCGGCGGCCGCCTGGTCCGCGAGCACCTCATCATCGAACACGTCCTGGACCCGGGCTGAGACGGAGAGGAACGGAGCCAAGAATCATGCATCGAGAAGCAAACCTTCAAAGGACGACAACGGCGGCGGTTGCTTTGCTTCTCTGTGCGGGCGTCCTGCCGGCTCAGGAGTCCGTGGCGACGTCGCCCCACGCAGTGGCGCGGGACACGCTGCGGGGACTGGACGGCGTGCACGTGGTGGTGGAGGAACTCCGGCCCGAGGCGGTGGACGACGGCCTTTCCAAGGAAGCCATCGAGGAGGAAGCGGTCCAACGCTTGTGGGATGCCGGCGTCCGGGTCTTGATGGAAGACCAGTGGACCATCGCCGCAGGCGCGCCCTACCTCTACCTGAACGTCAACGCGGTGAAGAGCAAGGACCTCTATGTCTACGCCGTGGATCTGCAGTTGAACCAGAACGTGAGACTGGAGCGGATTCCAAGCGTCGCCGTGGCCGCCACGACCTGGACTACGGGGTGCCGGGTCGGCGCCGTATCGGCCGACTCGGTGCGCGTGCTGGCCCAGGTGGCCGCCCAGTCGGTGGACCGGTTCATCGAGGACTACCGGAGGGCCAACCCGGCGAATTGACCCGCACGCGGCGATTCTTGTCCGCCTGCCTACTTTTCGGCGCCGGCCTGTTTCAGTGCCCGCACGGCACCGACATGGCCTCGTTGCGCAGCCATCATCATGGCGGTCTGGCCGTTCTCGGCCCGGGCGTGCAGCTTGGCGCCGGCCGCCGCCAACGCCTTCACGGTGGCCGGATCGTCCTTGCTGGCGGCGACCATGAGTGCCGTCATCCGATGTTCGGCCCGGGCGTTGACATCGGCGCCCGCATCCAGCAGCACCTGAACCAGTTCGGCGTACATTCCGGCTGCCGCCCACATCAGGGGGGTCTGCCCGCTGTGGTCCTTTTCCTTCACTTTGGCCCCGCGGGCGATCAGAGCGGTGACCAGGGACGTGCGTCCCGCCACGCAGGACCACATGAGGGGCGTGAGGCCATGCTTGTCCTTGAAATTGACCTCGATGTCCGGATGGGTGAGCAGAGACAGGCCAAGGGGAGAGAAGCCTTTCTCAATGGCCAGGAGCAGAGCCCGTTCGTTTTTCTTGTTCCGGGCGTTGACATCGGCGCCGGCCGCCAGGAGAGCCTGGGCCGCCACGATGAATCCCCTGCGGGAGGCCTCCAGTAGTGGAGTGTTCTTGTTACGGTCCGGCGTATTGGGGTCGGCGCCGGCCGCCAACAGGGATTGGACCGACATGACATCCCCCATTTCCACCGCCAGGAGAAGGGGAGTCCGTTTCTCCTTGTCCCTCTTCTCAAAATCGGCGCCCGCCTGAATCAGAGCGTGGAGAGCGGCCCCCTCTCCGCTGGCCGCGGCAATCATGACGGGCGTCCGGCCGTCTCTATCCGGAGCGTCGGCGTCGGCGCCCGCCATCAGGAGAGATTGCACCATGGCGGCGTCACCGCGGGAAGCAGCGAAATGCAGCGCCGTCTCATTGCGGCTGTTCCGAAGCTTGGCATCGGCGCCGGCCGCCAGCAGGGCTCGAACCGTCGCCGCGTCGCCGGTCTCGGCAGCGCCCAGCAAGGGCGTCGTCCGCCGCGGGCCCCCCATGTTCACGTCGGCGCCCGCGGCCAACAAAGCCTGAACCGTGGATGAGGCTCCGCCTTCCGCAGCCAATTGGAGCGGCCGACGCTTCTGCCGGTCTTCGACGGTCATGGACGCCCCCTTGATCAGAAGCGCCTGAGTGATTGTGGCGTCTCCCCGTCCCGCAGCCACCAATAGCGGCGTCCTTCCGGCACGATCCGCCCGATTCGGATCGGCGCCCCGGAGCAGCAAGGCCCAGATGGCATTCAAGTCGCCTCGGTCCACCGCTACCAGCAACAGGGACCGGCCCCGCTCGTCGATGGAATTGACGTCGGCGACGGCTCCAATTAGTCTCTCGAAGGTCTCGAAATCCCCTCTCTCAATGGCATCGACCAAGGTCAGTTGGTCAGATTCGGGGACGCTGTAGGCGACGGCAGGAATGCATCCAAGGAGAGCGATCCAGATGATCCGTGTGAGCGGCTTCCACATCATTTCCGGGGGTCCCGCCGGCCGGTTTCCGGAATGGCAAACCCGGGTCCGTGAGAGCAAGAATAGCATAGTGTTTTCCCGGGGCCCCGAGAGGGGATCGAGCGTACGAGGGACGGCGTCCGGATTCGCCGCGTGGTCCGGTGGCGAATCCGTGAACGGCACTCCAGGACAGGAACATTGACATGAAGAGAAGGGATTTCGTCAAAGCTTCGTTGGGTTTGCCGGCCGCCGGTCTGGCGGCGGTTCCGGCATCGGTTGGACAGGGCCTGGAGCCGGCGTCGCGGCCGCGGCCCGGGATCCTGGAGTTGGCGGGACAGAAGCAGCTTTTTCTTGACGATTGGATGATCGAGGAGGCGAACCGGATCTCCCGCTTCATGTATCGCCCATGGAAATATCCGGAAAATCCCATCCTGCAGCGGGATCGGCCTTGGGAAATGGGAGATGCCTCCGGATATTTTCGCGGAGTTCAAATTTTTGGCCAGAGCGTCCTCTACGACGAAGAGGACAAGATCTTCAAGATGTGGTACCTGCCGTGGGGTTTCCGGGATGGAAGCCGCCTCTGGTGCTATGCCGTCTCTGAAGACGGCTACAACTGGGAGAAACCTGAACTCGGCATCTACGACTTCCAGGGATCCACGCGGAACAACATCATGGCCAACTTTGGGGATCCCAACTATTTCAACGTCATCAAGGACCCCCTTGATCCCGATCCCCAGAGACGCTACAAGGCCTTGGGAGAACAGGAGGGTCCGGTTCCCAACCACACGGGCGGCGTTGCCGTGGCTTTTTCTCCCGACGGCCTGAACTGGAACCCCTGGCCCGGGAACCCGGTGATCCGTCACGGTCGCAACCTGGGCGACGCTCCCACCTTGATGGGCTGGGACCCGCTGCGAAGAAAATTTGTCCTGTATCCCCGGCCCGGCCACCCGTTGGCCATGGAAATCCACGGCAACGGCGTCCATCGGCATATCCGGACCATCGGCTATTCCGAGAGTGACGATTTTGTCCACTGGACACCCACGCGCATCATGCTGGCGCCGGACCGGCACGACCGGGTCGATTACCAATACATGTGCTTCACCGCCGGGGTGACCGCAGGCATCTACGTCGGTTTCCTCTGGATGCACGAAACCCACGAGCAGGTCTGGGACATCTTCCTGATGACCAGCCGCGACGGGTTCCACTGGAGCTGGGTGGATCGGAAAGTCCCATTTCTGGGCCGGGGTGAGATCGGAAGCTACGACGCCGGCTACATGTCCCCCAGCGGGCCCATCTTCCATGACGGGAAGATCTGGATCTACTACTGCGCCTTCAGCGGAGCCCACAGCTACCGTCCGAGCAAGCTGGGTTCCGAGAACAACATATCGATCGCCCTGGCGACGCTTCCCGAAGATCGGTGGCTGGGCCTGCTGGCCGGTCCTTTCCAAGGGACGATCCTGACCCGGCCCTTCACCTTCACCGGCTCGAAGCTGATGCTGGACATCGACGCTTCGCTGGCCATGGAGCTCCCCAAGAGCTATCGCAACTTCGATGAGTGCGACGTCCGGGGAGCGATCGTGGACCCGTCGGGTGGGAGCATCGAAGGCTTCTCGCTGGAGCAGTCGATTCCGTTGCTGGAGAGCGGGCGTCAGGAGTTGCGCTGGCGTGACGCCCAGGTCTCCCAACTGGAAGGCAAGCCGGTGAGACTGCGGTTGGCCATGCGGGCGGCGGCCCTCTACTCGCTCCAGTTCGTCTCCTGACGACCGGTCGTAGTAGACTGGGCCGGGGGTCGAAGACAACGTCAAATATTGAAGTGGCCCCAACAGGCCAGAGGTCGGGCTTGCGGACATCCAGATTCCTGATAACCGGCGGTGCCGGTTTCATCGGCTCCCACGTGGCGGACGCGCTGATCGCCCGGGGAGACCGTGCCGTCGTCGTGGACAACCTGTCGACGGGCCGCCTCTCCAACATCCGGCATCTGCTGAACCATCCACGATTCCAATTCGTTCGCGCCAACATCACCGACGAAATCGTGATGGATCGTCTCGCCTCCACCTCCGACGTCATACTCCATTTCGCGGCGGCCGTGGGCGTCCAGCTCATCGTTCGGGACCCCGTCCATACCATCGAGACCAACATCATGGGGACCGAGGCCATTCTCAAGGCCGCCCTCCGCTACCGCTGCCGGGTCCTGTTGGCGAGTACGTCGGAGGTCTACGGCAAGGGGGTGAAGATCCCGTTCAGCGAAGAAGACGACCTGCTGCTGGGGGGAACCCAAAAGAGCCGGTGGGCTTACGGCGCCAGCAAGATGATCGACGAGTTTCTGGGCTTGGCCTACCAGCGGCAATACGACCTCGACGTCGTCGTGTTCAGGCTCTTCAACACCGTCGGACCGCGGCAACGGGGGCGCTACGGCATGGTGGTGCCTCGATTCATCCGCCAGGCCCTCGCCGGAGAGCCCATCACGGTCTACGGTGACGGTTCCCAGACCCGATGCTTCTGCGACGTCAGAGATGCCGCCGAGGCCCTGATCCGCCTGGCCGCGAGTCCTGGTGCAACGGGGGGTGTGTACAATGTCGGCAACGATCAGGAGGTTTCCATCAACCAACTCGCTCGCCGGGTCAGGGTTCTGACCGGATCCTCCTCGCCCATCGTCCATATTTCCTACTCCGAAGCCTATGGGAAGGGCTTCGAGGACATGCAGCGCCGCGTGCCCGACCTCTCTCGAATCCAGGCGCTCGTGGGATGGAGATCGACCCGGACTCTGGACGAGATCCTGATTGCAGTAAGAGACCATGAGCAGCCCCTTCCGGACCGCCTCAAAGTTGAATCCGCCCCCTCCTGACAGCGCCGCGCAAGAACCGGTGCCCCTGCTGGATCTGAAGCGGCAGACCCGTCTGCTGGAACCCCGGATCACGGCCGCCATGCGCGAAGTCCTGGATTCCGGCGAGTTCATCCTGGGTCCGGCTGTCGTTCGGCTGGAGGAGAGGATGGCACGATACTGCCAGTGCCGCTACGCCGTGGCCGTCGCCTCGGGGACCGACGCGCTGCGCCTGACCCTCTCGGCTCTCGGCATCGGCCCCGGCGACGAAGTGATCACGACCCCCTTCAGCTTCGTTGCGACGGCGGGCACCATTCTCCGATGCGGTGCGACCCCGGTGTTCGCCGACATCGACCCCGGCAGCTACAACCTGGATCCCGACCGGATCGAGTCCGCCATTACCTCCCGAACCCGGGCGATCCTCCCGGTTCACCTCTATGGGCAGCCGGCGGACATGGATCCGATTCGGGACCTGGCGACGGAGCGGGGGTTGAGGCTGATCGAGGACTGCGCGCAGGCGGTGGGAGCCCGGTACGGCGGCGCCGTGGTCGGTTCCCTGGGCGATGCCGGCTGTCTCAGTTTCTTCCCGACCAAGAATCTGGGGGCTTTCGGCGACGCAGGGATGATCGTCACCGGCAACGCCGACTTCGGCGAGCGGCTGGCCCTCCTCCGGAATCAGGGGAACCGCCGCAAGCACCGGGCCGACGTCCTTGGCTTCAACAGCCGGATGGACACCCTCCAGGCCGCCATCCTCGAGGTCAAGCTGGATTCTCTGGAGGATTGGAATTCCCAACGGCGAGCCATCGCCCGGCGTTACAACCGATGGCTCGAAGAAACTCCCGTCAAGACGCCGCCGGAATCGCGCCGCGGCCGCCACGTTTACAACGTCTACACGCTGCGGGCGCCTCGCCGTGACCAGCTCGCCAACCGGCTGGCCGGCCGGGGAATTGGAAACGCCGTCTACTATCCGGTCCCTCTACATCTCCAGGGGGCCTTTTCCCGCCTGGGGCACACTCCAGGAAGCCTGCCGGCGGCCGAGACGGCAAGCCGCGAGGTGATCTCGCTACCCATCTTTCCCGAGCTGACGCGAGAACAGCAGAGGCGGGTCTGCGAGGAAATATACGACTTCTACCGGAACTGACGGCCTGTCCCGTTGCGCAAGCCGGGTCCGTGCCCGATCAGGCCTCAATCGAGGCGGCCAGAGTGGAAGAATGCCCGGAGTGGGACTCGAACCCACACGGAGGTCAACCTCCTCAGGATTTTAAGTCCTGTGCGTCTGCCAATTCCGCCATCCGGGCACACAATTCTTTCTCCTCGGAACCTGGATGCAAATGCCTCCGAAAGTCAACTCACGCTCGATCAGTCACTTAATGCAAGATTCATCGTGGGATTTGACCGGCGCTGCATCCACGACCTCCGTGTTGCTCCGAACTTCCGTCCCGGACGACTCGGTTCATGAGGATTCTACCATTCCCGGCTCGACTCCTCAGGTCTGGCCCGGCGGGCCGGCACCATCCTTCGCCTTGCGGTGAATTCCGACTGCTATAATCGGACGCCATGAGTCGCGTCCGGGTCCGTTTCGCCCCGAGCCCAACCGGATTCCTTCACCTCGGCGGCGCCAGGACTGCCCTCTTCAACTGGCTCCTGGCCCGAAAAATGCAGGGCACCTTCATCTTGCGGGTTGAAGATACGGACGCCCGGCGGTCCAGCCAGGAAATGGCAGAGGGAATCATGGAGGGGCTGCGCTGGCTGGGTCTGGACTGGGACCAGGGGCCCTTCTACCAGTCTCAGCGCCTCGACCTCTATCGGGAGGCGGCCCAAAGAACCTTTGCCGGCAATCATGCCTACGCCTGCTTCTGTCCTCCGGAGGATATTCAGGCTCGCTCGGCCGATTCCCGCTCGGCCGGCCGGATCTGGAGAGACCATGGATGCCGGAATCGAGCCTCGCACCTTGCCAGGTCGCGAGTCGAGGCGGGAGAATCCCACACCCTCCGCTTCCGGGTTCCGGCGGACCGGCGGATCGTCTTTCGGGATCGAGTTTACGGAAAAGTATCGCTCTTTACCGACAACATCGAGGACTTCACCCTTCTCCGGTCTGACGGAACTCCCACCTACCACCTGAGCGTGGTGGCCGACGATTGGGAGATGGGAATCTCCCACGTGATCCGGGGAGCGGACCATCTTTCCAACACTCCGAAGCAGATCCTCCTGCATGAAGCTCTCGGAAACCAGGCGCCCGGGTATGCCCACCTTCCCCTGATTCTGGGTCCCGACAAGAAACGGCTGAGCAAGAGGAACGGGGCCGAGTCGGTGCTCGAGTATCGGGACCATGGATTCCTCCCCGAGGCGCTGTGCAATTATCTCGCGCTCCTCGGCTGGTCTCCGGGCGACGACCGCGAGCTCTTCTCCGACTGCGAGCTGGTGAAGAGCTTCGATCTGGGCCGGGTCAACAAGGCCAACGCCGTCTTCGATCGGCGGAAGTTGGACTGGATGAATTCCCGCTATCTGGCCAGCGCGAACAGCCATGATCTGGCCCGGCACCTGCAACCGTTCCTCGAGCGCTCCGGAGACCGTCAGGATCGAGGGAACGATGGCCGCCTGATTCCGGTCATCACCCTGCTCAAGAGCCGATTGAACCGGCTCTCGGACTTTCCCGAGATGGCGGTTCCTTTTCTGACCGACGACTTCGACTATGAATCCAAGGCGGTGAGCCGCCACTTTTCCCTGGCGGACCCGAAGGAACGCTCCCGGCTCCGAAGATGGTTGGAAACCCTGGCCGATGAATACGAGCAGCTCGAGGAGTTCAACCTGGAGACCGTGGAGGCGGTGCTCCGGGGAACGGCCAAGGACTCGGGCTTCAAGATCGGGGCCTTCTTCGGGGCCGTGCGGGTGGCGCTGACGGGTAGGACCGCGGCTCCGGGTATCTTCGATGTGATCGCGACGTTGGGGCGGCAAAGAGTCGTCGAGCGCCTTGCAAGGTGTCTGAAACTCCTCCAATGAGGCCCGTCGTCCTCTCCGTCATCATCCCCGCATACAACGAGGAGAACCGGCTGGGAGCCAGCCTCGGGAGAATCATCGCCTACCTGGAGGACCGCCGCCGCCCCTTCGAACTTCTGGTCGTAGACGACGGCTCGTCAGATGGAACGGTTCGAACCGCCATTTCGGCAGTGCGGGACCGAGGCCGCGAAGAATGTCTCCGGATCCTGGAGAACGGGGCCAACCGGGGCAAGGGGTACAGCGTGCGACGCGGCATGCTCGCCGCCCGCGGGACGCACGGCCTCCTCACCGACGCGGATCTGAGCACCCCCATCGAGGAGGTCGCCAAGCTGGAACGGGAGATGACTCGCGGCAAAAATCAGATCGCATTCGGGTCGAGGGGCCTGACGGACTCTCGGATCCGGAAGCGTCAGAGTATATTCCGGGAGACGGCCGGAAAGATTTTCAACTTGGCCATGAGACTCTTGACCGGATTGCCGTACCGCGACACGCAGTGCGGATTCAAGCTGTTCGAACTGGAATCATGCCGCGTCCTGTTCCGGAAGCAGCGGCTGACGAGCTATGCCTTCGACGTGGAAATCCTTTATCTTGCCCGCAAGGCCGAGCTGGCGGCTCGAGAGGTCGGGGTCATCTGGCGACACCACTCCGACAGCAGGATCCGCCTCCTCAGAGACGGCGCCGGACTCCTGCAGGGTCTGATCTCCATCCGTTGGAACGATCTGCTCGGCCGCTACGACCGGGATGAACGAGACGAGAATTGACGAACGACAACCGAGGGGAGCGACTCATGACCAGACTGGGTGTGAATGTGGACCACGTGGCCACGGTTCGGCAGGCTCGCCGGGCCCCCGAACCGGATCCGGTGACGGCGGCGCTGCTGGCCGAGTTGGCGGGCGCCGACGGCATCACCGTACACTTGCGCGGAGACCGGCGCCATATTCGAGAGCGGGACGTGCGGTTGCTGCGGGAGGTGGTCACCACCCGGCTCAACCTGGAAATGGCCATCACCGAAGAGATGCTGGAGATTGCGACCCGGCTCCGCCCCAATACCGCCACCCTGGTGCCCGAAACCGATGAAGAGGTCACCACCGAGGGCGGACTGGATGTGATGGCGCGTCCCCAATCGGTCCGCGCCGCGATCCGAACCCTGGAAGGGGCCGGGATGGAGGTTTCCCTTTTCATCGATCCCGACCTGGATCAGTTGGATGCCGCCTCCCGGATCGGCGCAGGCCTCGTGGAACTCAACACGGCAGCTTATGCCGAGGCCGTGCCCAAGGGATTGTCGGAGCACGAAACGGGCTACCGGCGGGAATTGGACAAGATGGTCGAAGCGTCGGAATTTGCCGGGTCCCGGGGCATTCGGGTCCTGGCCGGTCACGGACTGACCTATCGAAACGTCCGGCCCATATCGCGAATCCCTCAAGTCGAAGAACTCAACATCGGACACAACATCGTGGCGCGAGCCACTCTGGTGGGCATGGAGCGCGCCGTCAGAGAGATGCTCGGCGCCATGAACGCATGAATTCCGAGAGAGATCTTCCATCCCCCGGAAACGCCTCGCCTGGAACTCTGCATGTTCTGGCCACGCCATTGGGCCACCTGGGGGATCTGAGCCCGCGGGCGCGCGAAATCCTCGCGTCCGTGGATCTCATCGCTTGCGAAGACACTCGGCATTCGGGAAAGCTGCTCGCCGGTTTCGCCATCCGGACTCCCACCATCAGCTACCACGAACACAACGAAACGTCTCAGGCCCGGACCCTGTTGACCCGCCTCCGCCGGGGCCGGAACATCGCCCTGATCAGCAATGCCGGCACACCCCTGGTTTCGGACCCCGGTTACCGCCTGGTCAAGCTCTGCCGGAAGGAATCGATTCCGGTCTCACCGGTTCCCGGTCCCTCGGCCGCCATCGCCGCCCTGTCGGTTTCCGGACTTCCCACCGATCGATTTCTGTTTGCCGGTTTCCTTCCCAGGCAATCCGGTTCCATGAGGCGCGAGCTGAAGGCGCTGAAGCAATTGAAGGCAACGCTGATTCTCTATGTGGCGCCGCACCGGCTGGCCGCCTCCCTGGAGATGGCCCGGGAGGTCCTGGGCGATCGTCACGCCTGCCTGGCCAGGGAGATGACCAAGATCCACGAAAGCTTCTACCTGGGAACCCTGAGCGAGATATCCTCCCGGGCCGGCAGCCGGCCGAAAGGGGAGTGCACGCTGGTCATCGAAGGGGCGGCATCCCAGCCGTCAGCGGCTTCCAACCTGGACCTGGAAGCCTACGTGGAAGGACTGATGCAGGTTCGGAATCTGACTCGCAGTCAGGCCGTACGATCCGCCGCGCGTTCCTTGGGGCTCCGCCGCCGCGAGGTCTACCGCCGCTGCCTCCAAGCTGGAGAGCTGTCCGGCCGCCGGGAGGAAGCCGATCAGATCTGAGGAAATATGCAGAATATCTGCAAATCGGTCGGAATATTCTCACTTAACTTGACTGACCACCATTATTTTCTGTATAAATATGAATTCTTGCCCCTGAGCGGGATGGGTGACAGAGCATGATCGACTTCAAGCACGCCACGAGTCTTGGGACGCCAGGACAGACCAGGGCCGACGCCATCTCCTCGGTGGTTTCTCGCCTCAAGCTTCCCCGGACCCTCCGGCTGGGACAACCGGACCAGGTTGACTACGGCCAAGTCGTGGCGGCCCGCGTCCGGAGCGTGAATCTGTCCTATCCCGTGTTGGAGACCACCGGGAGCCGGAGTGTCCGCCTCCGGGAGGGCATGCGAATCGTCGGCGCGCTGGGCGCCCGCCGGGCACTCCACGGG
The DNA here is from genome assembly GCA_026706325.1 of Candidatus Aminicenantota bacterium. Taxonomy (GTDB): domain Bacteria; phylum Acidobacteriota; class UBA6911; order RPQK01; family JAJDTT01; genus JAJDTT01. The sequence goes on along the minus strand of JAPOYZ010000023.1, from coordinate 5,892 downwards.
TTCTCGGGGGATTTGCCGGAGCGTCTCGTCCCGGGAGCGGGCTTCCACCTTCTGAACAAAGGGGGCGTGATGGGCGAATGCACCGCCTTTCATCGCGCCCTGGGATGGCCGGCGGCACTCGAGTATCTGGGGACCGTTCGCTACAACAGTGGGTTCCTGAGTCTTCGGGACGGCGCTCTTCCCTCTCTATCCCATTCCCTTCCCCGAATCCCCGTGATCCTGGTGCTGGGGACCTGCATGAATTCGGGGAAGACCGCCGTCTGCAAGCAGATCCTCCGGCTTTTCTCCCAAAAAGGCTTCAACGTCAATGCGGGCAAAGTGGCCGGAGTGGCAGCGCGCGCCGACCTGGAGGCGATGCGCAAAAGCGGGGCCGGGCGGGTCTTGAGCTTTCATGACCTGGGACTTCCCTCCAGCGCCCACTTGTCCGATCTCTCAACCGTCGCCCGGTCTCTGGTTCACCACTTGTCCTCCCCGGCGCCCGACTTCGCCCTCTTGGAAGCAGGCGACGGAATTCTGGGCGGTTATCACGTCGATTCCCTGCTCCGTGACGATCAGTTGCTGGAACGAATCGTTTGCGTCGTCCTTTGCGCCAATGACCTGATGGGAGTCTGGGGATCCCTGGAGTGGTTGCGCCAGCAGGGTCACGACCCCCAGGGGTTGTCGCTTCTGGTGTCCGGCCCCGCCACCGACAGCGCCGAGGGAATCCGGTACGTCGAGCGGCATTTCCAGGTTCCCGCGGCCAACGCCTTCGAGAGCTCCGGAAAGCTGTGCACCTTCATCCTGGAACGGTTGATACCATGGTCAAGATCGGCATAGCCGGCGGGTCCGGATACAGCGGCGGGGAATTGATCCGCAACCTGGCCAGACATCCCCAGGCACAGTTGCGCTGGATCTCCTCCCGGCAGTTTACCGGGCAACCCGTGGCATCCCTCTATCCCAACCTGCGGGGAATCGTGGATTGCCGTTTCGACAGTCTGGATTCTCTTCCAGACACGGATCTGGACGTCCTTTTCCTGGCGTTGCCCCACGGCCATGCCATGAAGATCCTGCCGCGCCTTCCCCGCGATCTGGTCGTCATCGACCTGAGCGGGGATTTTCGCATTTCCGATGCCGCCGTCTTCGAGCAGCACTACGGATTTCCCCAGGAGGCGCCGCAACATCAGTCATCGTTCGTCTATGGACTTCCCGAGATTCTTCGGGACCGGATCCGCCGGAGTTCGCGGGTCGCCAATCCAGGCTGCTTCGCCACCGCAACCATTCTTGCCCTCCATCCCCTTTACCGGGAGGGGTGGGTCAAGGGACCCGTTTACGTTGACACCAAGACCGGATCTTCCGGGGCCGGGCGGGGACCCGGCGCCAAGACCCACCACCCCCGGCGGAGCAACAGCTTCTTTCCCTACAAGCCGTTTCGTCACCAGCACGTGGCCGAAATCTCGCAGCTGCTGGACACCGCCGCCCATCCGCTGGTCTTCCAGACCTACTCCACACCCCTGGTCCGGGGCATTTTTGCCAGCCACTACATGGAATTGGACCGGCCGCTGCGGGATGACGAAGTCCGGGACCTCTACTCCAGCTACTACGGAGATGAGTTCTTCGTTCGATGGGCCGGGAAAGATCCGGATATCAACTTCGTCCGCAACGGGAACTTCGTGGATCTGGGGGCCGCCCACGACGACCGGTTCCTCATTGTCTGGTCGACGCTGGACAATCTTCAGAAGGGCGCCGCCGGCCAGGCCATTCAGAACATGAACCTGATCTGCGGGCTCCCGGAAACCATGGGACTCGATTTTCCTCCGTCGCACCCGTGACGGACCCCACTCGACAGGGAGAGAAAATGGGAGAAACTGCCAACACCGTCATGGAAACGGAGGACCGTTACCAGCTCAAGACCTACGCCAAACTGCCGTTGGTGCTGGATCGGGGCCGAGGCTGCTACGTCTATGACCAGGACGGAAACGAATACCTGGACCTGTACGGCGGTCACGCCGTGGTCTCGACCGGCCACTGCCACCCGCGGGTGGTGGAAGCCCTGTGCACTCAGGCCGAGGACATTCTCTTCTATTCCAACGTGGTCTACAGTTCCGTGCGGGCCCGGGCGGCAAAGAAGTTGATGGAATTGGCGGGGCCGCCCTACTGGCAGGCGTTCCTGGCCAATTCGGGCAGCGAGGCCAACGAGAACGCCATCAAGTTGGCGCGCGCCCTGACCGGCCGGGCCACGGTGATCTCCCTGTCCAACTCCTTTCACGGACGCACCTACGGGAGTCTTTCCAGCACCGGCGTTTCCAATTATGCCGCGTATCTGAACACACCCGTCCCCGGTCATCGAATTCTGGATCTCCAGGATGTCGCCGATTCGATCGATTCGGATACGGCGGCCGTCCTGCTGGAGCCGATCCGGAGCATGGGGGGAGTGGAGGAAATCCCGGAGGAGACTCTCCGTGAGATCCACGACGCCTGCCGGACGCATGGGACTTTCCTCATTTTCGACGAAGTTCAGACCGGCGTCGGGCGAACCGGCAGCTTCCTTTACGCCGGCACCGGGGGGATCTACCCCGAGATGGTGACCTTGGCCAAGGGGATCGCGTCGGGCGTTCCCGCCAGTGCGCTTCTGGTGACCCGTGAGGTGGCGGATCAGGTGCGATCCGGCGACATGGGAGCGACCTTCGGCGGAGCTCCCGTCGCCTGCGCCGCCATGGAAGCCACGCTTCAGGTCCTGGAAGAGGAGGACCTCATCCGGAATGCGGCCCGGATCGGCAACTATCTGCGGGAGCAGTTGGAAGGCTTGCCCTGGGTCACGGAGGTCCGGGGGAAAGGGCTCCTGCTCGGCATCAAGATAGCCGGGGGCACGGCCAAGGATCTGGGACGCTTCCTGCGGACCCGAAGGATCCTGACCGGAACCTCCAGCGATCCGTCGGTGCTCCGTCTGATGCCGCCGCTCACTCTTGCGCGCGAACAGGCCGACACTTTCCTGGAGGCGATCCGCAGCTATGAACCTGGTCATTAAGCTGAGCGGCAAGGTCCTGGAACAGGAGGGCTTCCGCCGGGCTCTCAGCCGCCAGATCACGTCCCTGGTTCGCGCGCCTCACCGGGTCCTCTTGGTCCACGGAGGCGGAAAGCAGCTCTCCAGCCTCTGCGAACGGTTGGGGATTCCGGTGGTGCAGCACGAGGGCCGCCGGGTGACCGACGAACCGACGTTGGACGCGGCCAAGATGGTCTTTTCGGCCGCCAACCGGGACCTGGTCGCGTCGTTGAACTCCTGCGGCGCCAGAGCCCTCGGCTTTGCCAGCTTCGACGCCGGACTGGTCCGCTGCCGCCGCCGGGGACCGATCCCGGTGCGGACGGCCGGGAGCAACGGCGTTTCCGAGAAACGGCTTGTGGACTTCGGTCTCGTGGGAGAGATCGAGAGTGTGGACCCTCGCCTGATCCAGGATCTCTGGGCAGCGAATCTGCTCCCGGTGGTGAGCTGTCTGTGCGCAACCGGTGACGGCCGGATTCTCAACATCAACGCCGACACCCTGGCGGCGCGACTCGCCACGGCGTTGCGGGCCGACCGCCTGGTGTCGGTAACCGACGTGGAGGGTCTCTATCTGGATAACTTTCGCGAGACCGTGCCCCGGTTGACCGCGGGGGAGGTCCGAATGCACCTGCGGTCCGGCGCCATCAGCGGCGGAATGATCCCGAAGATGCAGACGGCCTTGAAGGCGCTGGAGCAGCAGATTCCCATGGTGCAGATCGTGGGCGGATTGTCGCCCAACGGCCTGATCCGGGGAATCGAAGGGACGGCAGGAACCTGCATCGTCCCCTGACGATCCGTTGACGGATCCTGGTCAGGCGCCCAGAGCCAGAGAGGGCCTCGCCAATCCCAACTCCTGCTCCAACAGGTGCGCCACCCTCAACAGCCGGCCTTCCCCGAAGTGGGGGCCCAGCAACTGCAGTCCGATGGGCACTCCGTCAGCGGTGTAGGCGCAAGGTGTGGCCACTCCGGGAATGCCCGCCAGGTTGGCAGTGACCGTATATACGTCCGACAAGTACATCTCCAAGGGATCGGCGGTCTTGTCGCCCTGCAGAAAGGGCAGCGACGGGGCGGTAGGACCCATCAGGACGTCGGCCCGCTCGAATGCTCTGAAGTAGTCCTCCTTGATCAGGGTTCGGACCTTGCCGGCCTTGAGGTAGTACGCATCGTAGTACCCGGCGCTCAAGACATAGGTCCCGATCATGATCCGCCGCTTGACTTCTTCTCCGAATCCTTCGTTGCGGCTGTTCCGGTAGGTTTCCTCCAGGGCCCCGGCCCTGCTGCTTCGATGGCCGTATCGCATTCCGTCGTAGCGAGCCAGATTCGAGCTGGCCTCGGCCAGTGCGATGATGTAGTAGGTGGCAATCGCGTACTCCGTATGGGGCAGATCGACCTCCACGACCTCGCATCCGGCCGCCTCCAGCTTGGCTGCCGCGTTCCGGACCGCGGCTTCGATCCCCGGGTCCAGACCGGAAGCGAACCACTCCACCGGAAGACCGATCCTCAGACCCCGGATCTCCCCGTCGAGTGCCGCCACGTAGTCGTCCGCCGGCCGCCGTGCGGAGGTCGAGTCCAATGGATCGTAGCCGGATACAACCTGCAGAATCATGGCCGCGTCACGTGCGGTGCGGGCCAGCGGTCCAATCTGGTCCAGCGAGGAGGCAAAGGCCACCAGCCCGTAGCGGGAGACCCTTCCGTAGGTCGGTTTCAAACCGACGACGCCACCGAAGCAGTCGTGCTGCCGAATCGAGCCGCCGGTGTCGCTTCCCAGGGCGCCCGGCGCCTCGAGCGCAGCCACCGCCGCGGCCGATCCTCCACTGGACCCGCCGGGAACCCGGTTGAGGTCCCAGGGATTGCGGGTGGGGAAGAAACCCGAGTTCTCGGTGGTGGAACCCATGGCGAACTCGTCCAGGTTGGTCTTTCCCAGAATCAGCCCTCCGCCGGCCCGGAGACGGGCGACCGATGTGGCTTCGTAGGGGGGAACGTAACGCTCCAGAATCCGGGATCCGCAGGTCGTCCGCATTCCCCGGGTGACGATATTGTCCTTCACGGCCAAGGGAATCCCGGTCAACAGGCCGACCTCCCGTTTTCCCGCAGCCAGAGATTGATCCAACGCCCGGGCCTCCTCCAACAGAGTCTCCGCAGCCAGGCTGAGGAAGGCCTGGACCTTGGGATCGCGGGACCGGACCCGCCGCAGGTAGGCTTCGGCGATTTCCAACGACGAGATCTGCCGGTTCTTGATTCCCCGGTGCAGTTGGGCAATGGACAGATCGCAGATGTCGGACGACGGCCGGGGCGACTCGTATTCCATCACTCGATGACCCTGGGCACCCGGAAGTACCCCTTTCGGGCCTTGGGCGCCCCCTCAAGGACGGCCTCCGGCGCCAGCGACGGCCGGGTACGGTCGGGGCGAACGGCACCCTCGTCCGGGATCTCCGCCAAGCCGTGGTAGGTCGGCTCCACCCCTTCCGTGTCCACCTGCTGGAGTTGTTCGAAATAGTCCAGAATCCGCTGAAATTGGCCGACGAACCGTTCCAGCTCACCGGGCGAGAATTCGAGATGGGCCAACTCGGCGATTCTTTGGACCTCTTTGGAGGTAATGCTCATGGGACCCTCTTGTCGAGAACCGAATCCGACTTCATTCCGTACTTGCGGGCCATCCGCACATCCGATCCAAGTTGCCGTTTCAAGGCATCGAGACTGGAGAACCGCCTTTCCGAACGCAGCCTGCACCAGAAATCGAGCGCCATGAACTCTCCATAGAGGTCGCAGTCTGCATCCAGCAAGTAGGTCTCCACTACCGGCTTGGCCGCGGGTTCGCCCAATGTGGGCCGGTAGCCTACATTTGTGGCGCCGACAAAAACAGCGCCGTTGACCGT
>JAPOYZ010000483.1:8929-17220 GCA_026706325.1 Candidatus Aminicenantota bacterium | reverse complement strand
GATTTCTCCCTCGGCCCGTCCGGACGCAAGGTCATCGACACGGGCCCGCACGGCCTGCACGGTCAGACCGTCAACCTGCCGGCGAGAGCCGTGACCGGTCACGACTGGACCGGCAACGAGGTCGATTTCAAGGCGGCGCCCGGAGAGTACGGCGCCATCCACTTCCATGACGACGATCTGGAAGATGCCGGGTGGGAGGTCGACTTCGAGTTTGAAGTCCCTTCCGACCTCCGCAGCGGGGTCTACGCCGCCCGGCTGACCGCCTCGGACGCCGAGGACCACATCCCCTTCTTCGTCCGGCCCCGACGAGGCACCGCCACCGCCGACATCGCCTTCCTGGCGCCCACTTTCAGCTATCTCGCCTACGCCAACCAGAAGTTCAACAATCCGGATCGTATGGCAGTCAAGGGTCTGGAGCCCGGCTCGTCGCGGCCCCAGGACCAGTTCATCGTCAATGAGCGGCTCCACAGCCTGTACGATCTGCATACCGACGGCAGTTGCGCCCACTACTCCTCGCGTCTCAAGCCCATCGTCAACATGAGGCCGGAGCACCGCCTGCCCCCGCTCTCGCTGGGCGCGGGTTCTCCCCATCAGCTCAGCGGAGACCTCCACCTGGTGGACTGGCTGGAGGCCAAGTCTTACCGCTATGACGTGATCACCGACGAGGACCTGCATCACGAAGGGGTCGAACTCCTCTCTCCCTACCGGGTGGTCCTCACCGGCAGCCACCCCGAATACTGGACCCGGCAGATGATCGCCGGTCTCCAGGCGTATCAGGCCCGGGGTGGGCGGTTCATGTACCTGGGCGGAAACGGCTTCTACTGGGTGACGGCGGTCGATCCCGAACGGCCCCACGTCATCGAAGTGAGGCGCTGGGGCGGCAGCAGGAGCTGCGAGGCCGAACACGGACAGTACTACCACAGTACGACGGGTGAGCTGGGAGGCCTCTGGCGCTATCAGAATCGGGGGCCGCAGAAGCTGGTGGGCGTGGGAATGACGTCGCAGGGAACGGGATCGGGCCGTCCCTATCGGCGACGGACCGGAAGTTTCGATCCCCGGGCCGCCTTCATCTTCGAGGGGATCGGCGAGGACGAGCTGATCGGAGACTTCGAGTCATTGGCTTTCCAGTACGGCGCCGCCGGCTTCGAGCTGGATCGATTCGACCTCGCCCTGGGCAGTCCGGCCCACGCACTGGTGCTGGCCTCCTCCTTCGGTCACTCGGATGGGTACGAGTGTGTGATGGAGGACCTCCAGAATCTGAGCGGTCCCCTGTTCGGCGACAAGAGCCCGCTGATCCGGTCGGACATGGTCTATTTCGAAGGACCCCGGGGAGGAGCCGTCTTCTCGGTGGGATCGATCGCCTGGTGCGGCAGCCTTTCCTACAACGGTTACGACAACGCGGTTTCGCGCATCACCGGCAACGTACTGCGCCGGTTCGCCTCCGACGAGCCGCTGTGAGCGGTGGATTCAAGGAAAAAGTTCTGCGGCATCATCGCGCCCCCCGGTGAGGAACGTGGGTTATGACACTTTCAGGCAAACGGGCTGTGGTGACGGGGGGGTCGCGCGGGATCGGGTTCGCCGTGGCGCGGGCCCTGGTTCGTGCGGGTGCGGGGGTGATGATCTGTGCCCGGAACGGCGCAGCCGTCGAAACGGCCGTCGATGCCCTTCGGAGCAGCGGCGCGGGCCCGGTCCTGGGACGGTCCTGTGACGTCAGGGACCCGGAGCAGGTCCGGGCGCTCGTCCAATCCTGTGTTTCCCGGCTGGGGCGGATCGACATCCTGATCAACAACGCCGCCGCCGTGCGCGCCTTCAAGAGCGTGGAGGAGATGCCCGTTGAAGAGTGGAGAACCACCATCGCCACCAATCTGGACGGTGTCTTCTACGGATGCCACTTCGCGGTCCCGGAGATGAAGAAGACCGGGGGCGGGTTCATCATCAACATCAGCAGTCTCGCCGGCAAGAATGCCTTCGCCGGAGGATCGGCCTACAACGCCTCCAAGTTCGGCCTGACGGGACTGAGCGAGGCCCTGATGGAGGAAGTCCGCCACGACGACATCCGCGTCGCCTACATCATGCCCGGCAGCGTCAACACCCGTTCGCGGTCAACTGGGGACGGGAGCGGAGACTCTTGGAAGATGGCTCCGGAGGATGTGGCGGAGGTGGTCGTCAGCACCTTGACCCAACATCCCCGGTGCCTGGTCAGCCGGGTCGAGATGCGGCCGGCGAAACCCAGGAAGAAGTGATTCCGCCGCGGCCGGCGGCCTGCCGGCTCTCGTTACCAGCCCGGTCAGGTCAGAAAGTCCTTCAGGGCATTCGTGTCCAGCGTCCGCGTCAGCCGGAAGACGCCGGCCGGACCGGCCGGATAGCCCATGTAGACGAAGACATGCTGGACGCCGCGGCCGGAATCGATGACGGAGGCTCCCGGATGGAGTCCGTCGATCCGGCCCAGGACGTCGCAACGTGCGAAGAGCGCACAGTCGAATCGCCACCGAGTGCTTCCTGAGAAGAAATCCTCCGGGTCGATGCTCCAGATGTTCAGGGACATCTTCCCCGGATAGGGACGGTCCGGTCCGCTGCCGGCCCGCGCCGGAACCACGGCCTCGATCCTTTCCGTGACCGGATTGAAATCGATATCGAGCGTATCCTGGCGTCCCCGCCTGCCTGCCACGCGGATACCGGAGTGCTTCGACTTCAGAGGATGCCAGCCGCTCTCCGACCAGAGTTGGGCGTAGACCGAGGTGTCCGTCCGCGCGTCATAGGAGGCGGGATCGTAGCTGCGGCAGACGATGGCGAGCCGGTTTTCGTGGAGCAGTGCGACCGGCTCGGCCGGACGGACGAAGATGGGAAGGGATTGCGCCTCCTCGGCCCAGGTGCGTCCGCCGTCCCGGGAATAGCGAAAGTGGATCTTGTCGTCGATGCGGACACTTTTGCCGTCGGTGTCCGGTGGATGTGGCCCCTCATCGTACTGTTCGGTCACCAGGTTGGAGTGCCCCGCCACGACCAGTCCGTAGTCCGGGTGCTCGAACAGGCGCGGGCCGACATAGACCACTGGACCCGATGTGGTGTCCTCCCGCATCGCGCGGGAAAAATGCACCCAGGTCCTGCCCCGGTCGTCGCTGCGAAAGACCCCGTGGTCGCTCACCAAAACCACTCCGCCGTCGGACGCCGTCCCGATGGCATTCAGATGGATCTTGTAGCCCAGGGTCGGATCCTGGTCGCGGGCGAACTTGTAGCGGTGGGCCAGTGGAATGTGTCCTCCCCGGAAACGGTCTTCTGGGGTCATCACCTGGCGCAGGTCGAAGGGCTCGGTCCAGGTCTTCCCCTCATCCGTCGACCGCACCACCATGGTGTAGCTGTGCCGGTCGTCGGTGCGCTCCAGCCCCTTCCAATGGCCCGGAATCCGGCGGTGCACCACGATGATGGCGTCGCCTGCCCGGGTGGCCACCGGCCAACCGAAATGGTTGTTGAGGGCGCCGGGATCGGAAGGGAGGCTGACGGGAGCGAGCTCCATCAATCCCCGCCTGCGGCCTTCCTCCAGTTGGGCCGATTGCCGGGGCGACATGCAGAGCAGGTGCTCCACCGTCGATTCGCCGGCGGGGACCGAGCCTGCGCTCCGGATCGCGGAGCAACTCACCGTCCCTTGCGCGGCCAGCCGGAGAAACCGGCGCCGGGAAATCATGCGGAACCTCCTCTTGCGGGGAATGACCGGTGGCCACGATAATGGAAGACAACAAGACCCACGGCAAGGCCTGCGCGTGGATTCCTGCATGCGCTCTTCCGGGCGGAAAGGTTGAATCATGGCGATCACGAGTCTCTCGAACGATCAGGTGGACAGTTATCGGCGAGAGGGTTACCTGCTGCTGCCGGAGTTCTTCGGCGCGGACGAAATGGCGGCAGTGGATGGGGCGATTCGGGAAGTCTCGGAAGCGGCGCTGGCGAGCGGGGATTGGAGCGACGTCCTGGAGTTGGAGCCGGAGCTGCAGGACGGACGTCCGGTGCCGCGACGGATCTATGAACCGCACAACCGGCACGAGACCTTTCGCCGCCTTGGATCCGACGCGCGCCTGCTGGATTGCCTGGAGCCGCTGATCGGCCCCAACATCGCGGCCCAATACAGCAAGATCAACATGAAACCGGCCCGGGTGGGATCGGTCGTCAAGTGGCACCAGGACATGGCCTATTTTCCCTCCACCAACGACGATCAGGTGGCGGTGCTGATCTACGTCGACGACGCCACGGAGGAGAACGGCTGCCTCCAGGTGTTGCCGCGGCATCACACCCACTTCTTCGACCATACGGGAGCCGACGGCCAGTTTGCAGGTATGGTCACCGAAGACCTCAGCGACGGCCGCTTCGGTCAGCCGGTGTCCTTGGCCGGTCCGTCCGGAAGCGTCATCCTCCTGCACTGCATCACCCCCCACGCCTCGCTTCCCAACCGGTCCGAGCACCCCCGCCGGACCCTGATCTACGGGTACCAGGCCGCAGACTGCTACCCGATCTACTTCGGAGAGATGACGTCGTACGGGATGACCGGCCAGGTGTTGCGCGGCAGGCCGTCCCGATTCGCCCGGTTCGGCGGACCGCCACCTCTGATTCCCCACTACGAGGGCATGTGGAAATCGCTCTACCAACTGCAGGAGGAGGCCAAGGTCGAATGAGCTGGTCCCCGTTGTGGCGCAAGCATTCCTCTCGGATCCGCCGCGGTTTGTCGACCATCCGGTCCGGGGAGTAAACTGTTGACAACCTTGCGAGAGATGGTGAACCGCCTGACCCGCCTCCTGCCCATCGGCCTGGTCTTCTTCGGTACGGTGTCTTTTGCCTCTCCCTCGGCCGGTCAGGACCCCCAGGCAGAGGAAAAGGTGGATCCTTTCGCCCAGTGGCTGAATCGGGACGTCCTCTACATCATCTCGCCGGAAGAGAAGGCCGTCTTCTCCAAGTTGACCAGCAGCGAAGAGAAGGAGAGCTTCATCGAGCAGTTCTGGCGACGCCGCGACCCCGATCCCGCCACCGCCTTCAACGAGTTCAAGACCGAGCACTACCGCCGCATCGCGTACTCCAACGAGCGGTTTCACAGCGGCGGCATCCCGGGATGGAAGTCGGACCGGGGCCGGATCTACATCGCCCTGGGTCCTCCCACCTCGGTGGATCGCTACGGCGCCGGACAGACCTACTACCGGGACATCGACGAGGGGGGCGGGACCACCGCCGTCTATCCCATGGAGAAGTGGTACTACAACCACGTGGAGAACATCGGGAGCGGAATCGAGATCGAGTTCGTGGACAAGACCATGACCGGAGAGTACCGGATGGCTCTGAGGCCGGAGGAGAAGGATGCCCTCCTCTACATGGACGGGGCGGGCCTCACCCTGTTCGAGCGAATGGGCCTCGACACCCGGGCCGGACGGATCCGCGCCATGGACCCCATGCGGTCGGTGGGCGGGGAATTCGATGCGGTTCACAAGCATGCGGAGAATCCGTTCCTCCGGCTGGACCGGTACTTCCGGCTCCAGCAGGCGCCCCGGATCCGGTTCAAGGACCTCAAGGCCGCCGTCGCCACCAACATTACCTACGACGAGCTGCCGATCTTCGCCGCCAACTCCTACACCCGGCTGACCGCCGAATCGTTCATGGTTCCCGTCACCGTCTTTCTGCCCCTGAACGAACTGGCCTATGAGCCTCCGTCCGCCGGCGCCGCGCCTCGGGCGACGGTGCAGCTTTACGGTTCGGTGAAGAGCATGGCAGGCCGGATCGTCAGCGAGTTCGAGGAAACAATTTACGACGACCGACGGCTCTCGGCCACGGAGGTGAAGGGACGGAAATCCTTCCAGAAGGTCCTCCCGCTGCCCCCCGGCATCTACAAGCTCGATCTGATCGCCAAGGATCTGGGGAGCCAGAAGATCGGCCACCTGCAACAGCGGCTAATGCTGCCGGTGTCGGTGTCCGAGGGGCTCTCCCTCTCGTCTCTGGTGCTCTCGGACACGATCGTTCCGGCCCAGGGGGAAACCCTGCCCAGCCCCTTCGTCACGGTTCTGGGTTGGAAGGTGTATCCGGCGCAGGGCCGGCGATTTCATACGGGGGACCGGCTGGGGGTCTACTTCGAGGTCTACAGCTTCGAAGTCGATCAGAGCCGGGACCTGGCGGATCTCGACATTTCGGCGATCATCGTCAATTCCAGAGGAGAAGAGCTCATCGACGGGCCTGCCACGCATCTCTTTTCGCGCTTCAGCGACCGGGTGGCGGCCGCTCTGGTTTTCCCACTGGAGGGCATCGAAAGCGGGGACTACACGCTTCTCCTGGAGGTCGAGGACAAGATCCAGCAACGAAACGTCCGCGACAGGGTCCGGTTCAAGGTCGTTCCCGCCGACTCCTGACTTCTGCTTCCGGCGCCGAAGGAATCTTCAGCCGGTTCGCCACGGAGGTTCGAATGACGACGGAGGAGAGAATCCGCCGCCTGAAGACGGACGGGTTCTGCGTGATCGAAGGGGTCATCCCCGACGACAAGGTCGACGGGGTCCGGCAAAGCGTGGTGGAGGCCCAGGCCCGGCGCCATGCGGATGCCGAAGCCGAGTTGGCGGCGACGCGGGCCCGGGGTCACAGGGTCGGGGTCATGGGTGTCGCCAATCTTCGGCAGGTGATCAACGAGACCCAGGCCTTCGCCCCCTACCTGGCCGACCGCCGGATCCTGGACCTGGCGGAAGCCTTCTTCGGTCCGTGGGTCCGGATCTCCTGCACCGACTGCGTGATCAACAATCCGGGGAACGGGCGCGGCTATCTGCACGCGGACTGGCCCTACAACCGAACCAACGCCTCCCACGTTCGCGCGCCATACCCAGACGTGATGATGCACATCTCGACCATCTGGATGCTGTCTCCCTTCAGCGCCGAGACGGGCGGCACGCTCGTGGTGCCCGGAAGCCACCGGACCTCCAGCAACCCGGCCGGCGGCGGAAACTCCGTCCCTGAAGACGACCCTTACCCGACCGAGATGAACGTCTGCGGCCCCGCCGGGAGCGTGTTCGTGAGTGACAGCCGGCTCTGGCATGCGGTCGCGCCCAATCGGAGCCGGGAGCCCAGGGTCGCCATCCTGATTCGCTACGCTCCCTGGTGGCTCAATCTGAATCCGACCATGATCGGGACGCCGGAACACACCGCCATGGTGGTGGAGACGGGGGGCAAGAACTACGAATTGCCGCCGGTTCGAAAGAGCGTCTACGAATCCCTCCCGGCAGACGTGAAGCCGCTGTACCGGTTCTGGGTGAAATAACGCGTGGAACGGCGGTTGTCACCCGGTCGAATCCACGGGCCACCGGCCGGACAGGATTCGGCGCTGTTTGATGTCCGTCGACGCGAGAATGTAGACCCAGGCGGGTTCGAGGCACCCGCACACCGAAGCCACCACCAACACGCGCCGGTAGAGGCTCCGGCCATCCGGTCGGAAACCTTCCAGCCGGTCGATGGCCGGCAACCGGGATTCCGGGTCGCCGAAGGTGAGAAGCTCCCCGTGCACCGTCCCCCAGTCCCCCGTTTCGGCGCCTCCCGGAACCGGGCGGGGGGACTTTCCGACCCCGCCGGAAAGGCGCGTTTGCGTGCCCACGTCGGCGATGGGGTCCGCGGTTCCGCAGGCCAGAACATCCTCGCCGGGCACCTCGAGAACCGGGAAGCCGGGTCCGTCGTAGAGCCGGCCGCAAACTTGCGCCTCCCGAATCTCCAGCGCTCCGCCGCAGAATTGGTCGTGGTTTCGGTAGCCTCGCTTGAGAGTGCCGTAGACGAAGAGTTTCAACATTCCGGATGGACTCTCCTCCTGGGATTTCCGGATTCTGCGGCTTGTTTCGAGAGTTGTCCATTGGTCACCGAATTACTCCAGGAGGCTGGAGTCACGAACCCTTGCGGCAGCACGGCCTAACGTTCCGGGACCGGTGCTGAACCGAAAATGCCCCCGGTCTTGACAATGGTCCCTGGGCGCAATGAAAATGCTCTCATCTTTTTTTCAGGTTTCCGGTTTTCTCTGATTTCCAGTCCTCTCCGGCTACCTGATCTTTCCGGGGAGACGCCCTCCATGCGTCCCCAACATGGCTCACCTTTCTGGAGACACATCAATGACAAGGAATACCTCGCGCCTTGCTCTGGCGGCGGCTTTGGTCCTGCTCGCCTCCGCTAGTGTCCTGGGTCAGCAGATCTCAGGGACCATTACCGGCAACGTGGCCGATACTTCCGGCGCAGTGCTTCCCGGAGCGGAGGTCACCGCCACGAATACGGCCACGGGAGTGGATTCGGGGGCCCTGGTCAACGAC
>JAPOYZ010000483.1:0-8919 GCA_026706325.1 Candidatus Aminicenantota bacterium | reverse complement strand
TTATCGAATCCCCAATCTTCCTCCCGGCATCTACGACCTCACCGCCTCCCTGCCCGGTTTCAAGACCACGGTAATCAGTGGCATCGAGGTCCGGGTCGACAGCGTCGTGAGGCGGGACGTGGCCCTCGACGTGGGCGCCATCGCCGATCAGGTGACAGTGGAAGCGTCCCGGAACGTGGTCGAGTCGGAGGAGCCTTCACTGGGTGAGGTGGTCGGAGAGACGGAGATTCTCGAGCTGCCCTCGGGAGAGAAGAACTTCATGACCCTGGCCAGCATCACCCCCGGAGTGACGCCCGAGCTCCCCACCGGCGAGTTCGGTTCCTCCTACGCGAACCGGAGCAACCTGCAGGTGGCCATTTCGGGACAGAGGCACGTATCGACCAACGTCCTCTTCGACGGCATTCCCAGCAAGGAGTTCTACATCGGCCTCGTGGCCACGGTCCCGGCGGTGGAGACGCTGCAGGAGTTCAAGGTCCAGAAGGGGTACTTCGCCGGCAACTACGACAACGCCGCCGTCATCAACGTGGTGACCAAATCGGGCACCAACGAAATCCACGGCACGCTCTGGGAGGCGCATCAGAACGACAACACCAACGCCCGCAGCTTCTTCGACGTGGGCAGCCCGGAGACCCTGCGCAACCAGTACGGTTTCGAGGTGGGGGGGCCGATTCTTTCCGACCGGTTGTTCTGGTACACCAGCTACGAAGGCACCCGGGCCCGGATCTCCGGCACCGGGAGAGGGAGCGTTCCCAATTCCGGATGGCTGAACGGAGACTTCTCCGATCTCCTCCCCGGCACCCAACTGATCGACCCCGTGACCGGAGACGCGTTCAACAACAACCAGATCCCGAGTTCTCGATTCGACAGCTTTGCCCAGACTTGGATGGAAAGGGGATTCATTCCGGGTCCCACGCATCCTGGTGAAGCGTTGAACTACATCGGTCCCACCCTGAACGTGCTCGACGAAAACAAGCTGCTCGTGCGCTTCGACTACGCGCCCTCCGAAAACGACAAGTTCTTCGGCCGCTATTCCTACAGCCGTTCGGACCGGTTTGAGGATCGCATCATTCGGGAGGACTCGACCCGCCCGCTGCACGCGGACAACATGGTGGTCGATTGGGTTCACGTCTTCGGTCCCGCACTGACCCTCAATCTCAAGGGAGGTCTCAACCGCGTGGACTTCTCGGCTGCCGGCCGGTCCCAGGACACCGAGACCAATTGGGGTCAGGTGTTCGGCGTAAAAAACATCAATGTCGTTCCGGTGTGCAACCGAGTGCTCTCCCTGGGCATCGGCGGAGTCGGGGGCTTCGGGACCTGGAGCAACAACTGCGAAGAGCCGGTTCAAAAGGACCAGCACTACCTGGTCAATCTGAACTGGATCGAAGGAAGACACCAAGTCATGCTGGGTGCGGAGGTGCGAAGAAAGCGCCAGGATCTGGCCATCGTGAGCGGTCACGCCGGGCGTTTCACCTTCAACAACAGATTCAGCGGGCACAATTTCGCCGACTTCCTGCTCGGGTATCCCAGCGGTATCGATGGGGTCAACTACCAGAGCCCGGTCAAGAAGCACGCCTTCTGGTACAACGGCTTCATTCAGGACGACATCAAAGTGACCCAGAACTTCACTCTTTCGTTAGGAGTGAGGTATCAGGTCTATCCTTGGGAATCCGATGAAGACCACCTCATCATGCTGTTCATTCAGGAGGGTGACGGAAGCACGATCCAGGCCTCGCCCGAAAGGCCGAGACTGGTGGACATCGACGCCAACGACTTCGCGCCGCGAATCGGCTTCGCCTGGACGCCGAACGGGCGTGACGATCTCGCCATCCGCAGCAGCTTCGGGGTCTTCTACGACGACGTGCCGGGCAACGACCGGGGCTGGGACTCCATCGGACCCAGCGTGGGCGTCGGCCAGAACTTCATCAGCGACCTCCTGACCCCCACCCTGCGCACCACCGGGCAGCTCCCGGACCCGCCGGCCATCGAGCCCACCTCCATCATGGGACCCAACGTCTTCTTCATCATGAACAGTGAGACCAAGCGGCGGGATCCCTATCAGCAGGTCTGGACGCTGAGTCTCCAGAAGACCTGGGGTTCCGACATATTCACCGAGATCGCCTACGTCGGGTCCCACGGCATTCACATGTCCAAGCGCCGCAACCTGAACGTTCTGCACCAGGCTCAGCCGCCCGAATGCGGGGCCGAGTGCCGGATTTCCAAGCGGCGCTTCAAGAATTTCGCCTGGATCCTGACCGACCAGGGCGAAGGCCAAGCCTACTATCACGGGTTGGAGTCCAGCCTGCGCAAGCGGCTGAGCCACGGTCTCAGCTTCACCGCGGCCTATACCTATTCCAAGTCGCTGGACTGGGATTCCTTCGACAACAAGGGGGCCCGGGCCTACGTGCCGGGCAAGCCGGACAAGGGGCGCAGCACCTTCGACGTGCGCCAACGTTTCGTCACCAGTTTCATCTACGAAACCCCCAAAATGCAGAATCTGAGTGCGGTGCCCCGGACCCTCTTCGGGGGATGGCAGATCTCGGGGATCGGCAGCCTGCAGAGCGGATTCGGCTTTCATCCCACGACTTCGTTCGATCCTTCCAACACCGAACAGATCGCCACCAACAAACGGCCCGACCGTACCTGTGACGGAAACAGCGGCCGGAACATCAACCAATGGTTCAGCACCAGATGTTTCCAAATGCCGGCTCTCGGCACCTTCGGCAACAGCGGCGTCCATTTTTTGGACACCGACGGCTTCATCAACTTCGATTTCTCGCTGGCCAAGAACTTCTACATCCCTCAGATCAACGAGGAGAGCAAGATTCAGTTGCGGTTCGACTCCTTCAACTTCTTCAACAACGTGAACTTCGGTAAACCGGGAAGCCGGCTGGAGCGGGCCAGTTTCGGCGTGGTATCGAGCGCCCTGCCGGGGCGGATCTTCCAATTTGGCTTGAGATTTTCATTCTGAATCAAGCGGCTGAGGGGCATCAGCCCCTCAGCCGCGTTTCCGACCAACTCCGACCAAAAGGACCGCCGGAGCTAAGGGATAGAGGCTTGTGAAAGACTTTGTTCCTTGCTGCAATCCCGGTATCTGCTCATCAGGCGGTGGGCCGACTCCGTTTTCCAGGTGTCAGACCGATCACTGGCTGACGAGCACTGCCGGCGCATGTGGTCTTGGGTCCAGGATCGCGACGCTTCTCCTGTTTGTGCTATGCGCCGGCCCCATCCTCCTGGGACAGGATCGGGCCCAGGCGCAGGAACTCTATCGGAGCGCCATCGCCCTGCTGGAGGCGGGAGACTATGCCGGAGCCGACGAGAAGATCCGGAGCCTTCTCGCCGATTTCCCGGACATTCCGCAGGCGTTGAACGTAGCCGGGATCATCGCCGATCTTCGCGGCCAGCCGGAGCGATCCATCGCCTACTTCGAGCGGGCCGCGGTCCTGCGCGACGATTTCATCGATGCTCGAAGCAACCTGGCCCGCCTCTACGCCAAGACCGGCCGTCTCCGGGAGGCCCGGCGTCAGTTCGAGCGCGTGCTCGATTGGAACCCCGCCCATCTGCCGTCGCTGAAGGGTCTGGTCGAACTGCTCTATGAAACGGGTGACTACGAAGCGGGGCTGGAAAACGCAGTCCGGGCACTGGCCCAGGCGCCTGGGGACCCGGAACTGCTCCTGGTACTGGCCAAGGCTCAGTTCAAGCTGGGGCGGGAGGTGGAGGCTGCGGCGACGACCCGCCGGCTGCACCGCCTGTTTGCCTTTGACGGCGAAGGGCTCCATGCCCTGGGGCTGATGCTGTTGGACAGCGGCCGCTACGCCGATGCCGTCACGATTCTCCGCGAAGCCGGGGAACGCCAGGGGCGGGATCCGGAAATCGTCAGCTCCATGGGCATCGGCTACGGTCTGGCCCGGAAGGTCAACCAGGCCATCTCCTCTTTCCAGGAGTCCATCCGGCTGCGCCCCCGGGAACCGCAGGGATACTTTCACCTGGCTCTCGCCTATGGAATGCAGGGCCGTTTCGACGAAGCTGCCGCCGAGCTTCGCAGAGTGCTGAGATTGGACCCGGAATCCACCGACGCGGCTCACCACTTGGGCGTCAGCCTCTACAAGCAGGGGCTCGAGGCCGAGGCGAAGCCATTATTCACGCAGGTTCAACAGCGGGAGCCGGACCGGGTGGAGACCCTCTACTACCAGGCTCTCATTCGTTTCCAGGAGGGCGACTACGCAAAAAGCCTGAGTCTCCTGAGACGGGTGCTGACTTTCCAAGAGGATCACATTTCCGCACACTACAAGGCGGCGCAGGTCAACGCCAAGCTGGGACGCCGGACGGAGGCCCAAAGGCTGCTCCGGGAGTTCAAGCGGCTGGAGTTGCAGCGGGAGCGTTCGCGGAAGGAAAGATTCCACATCTATGCAGGGGTCGGCGACGACTTCTCCGTCTTTGGAACGAAGTAGGACGATCGGGTTCCGGGCACGGATGGCCCTGCCGGCCCTGGCGCTCTGGACCTGGCTGCCGGCGGCGCCGGTCCAATTCACCGATATTACGGCGGAGGCCGGGATTCGATTCCGGCACTTCAACGGGGCCGCCGGCCATTTCTATTTTCCCGAGATCGCCGGACCGGGAGCCGCTTTTCTCGACTATGACCGGGATGGCGACCAGGACATCTTTCTGGTCAACGGATCGAGTCTGCCGGCGCCGAACCCCGCCACCGACCCCAACAGCCAGTTGTATCGAAACGACGGCAGCGGAGCTTTCACCGAGGTCACACCCCGGTCCGGGATCGACCTCAGGGGGTTCTTCGGCATGGGGGCGGCAGCGGGCGACTATGACAACGACGGTGATCCGGACCTGTACGTCACCGGCTACCTGAGAAGTGTCCTGCTGGTCAACAACGGGGACGGCACCTTCCGGGACGGCACCGAAGCGGCAGGAGTCCGGAACCCGGGGCGCTGGGCCACCAGCGCCGGATTTTTCGACTTCGACCGGGATGGTCTCCTGGATCTCTTTGTCTGCAACTACGTCCTGTTCGACACCGCCGTGAATCCCCCCTGCTCCGGCGGCGGATTCCGGTCCTATTGTCATCCCAGCGCCTTCGAAGGGGACCCCAACGTCCTCTACCGCAACAACGGTGACGGGACCTTCTCCGACGTGAGCGGGGAGAGCGGGGTTGCGGGCGCGCGCGGCAAGTCGTTGGGAGTGGCCTTCGCCGACTATGATCGGGACGGTTGGATAGACGTGTTCGTGGCCAACGACACCGTGGCCGACTTCCTCTTCCACAACCAGAGGAATGGCACCTTCCGGGAGGTCGGTTTCCTGGCGGGCGTCGCGTACAACGAGGATGGTCATGCCCGAGCCGGAATGGGAGTGGACTTCGGCGATTACGACGGGGACGGCCGGCTGGACCTGATCGTCACCAACTTCACCTCCGAGGGGAACGCGCTCTTCCGCAACGCCGGGGATGGGTCGTTCGCCGAGGTCACCCGCCACACCGGGATCCGCAAGAACAGCTTCCTGAAGGTGGGGTTCGGCGTTCGCTTCTTCGATTACGACAACGACGCCGACCTGGACGTGATGGCCGTGAACGGGCACGTGATTCCCCGCATCGCCGAGTACCGGGACGACACCAGCTTTCCCCAGGAAAAGCTCCTCTATGACAACCGGGACGGGAAGTTCCGGGAACGGTCGAGGGAGTCGGGAGACTGCTTTTCGGTCCGGGACGTGGGGCGGGGCGCCGCCTTCGCCGACATCGACAACGACGGCGACGTCGACGTACTGGTGACCAACAATGCCGGCGGAGTGCAACTGCTTCGGAACGACGGCGGCAATCGAAATAACTGGCTGCTCCTGAATCTGGTCGGCGCCAAGAGCAACCGGGACGGCATTGGAGCCCGGCTCACCGCCCGCATCGGCGGTCGGGTCGTCGTCACCCAGGTCCAGCGGGCGGCCAGCTACCTGTCGAGCCAGGACCGGCGCGTGCACCTTGGGCTGGGTGCCTCCCCGATGGTGGATCGGCTGCGGATCGAGTGGCCCAGCGGAGGGATGCAGGTACTTCAAGCCTTGCCCGCCAACAGGATCCTGACCATTGAAGAGACGGCTGAGGAAGGACCGTGACGTGAGGGAGGTTTGGATATGAGCAATGATTGGAGACGCCGGGAATTTCTCAAGCTGGCAATCGCGGCAACCGCGGGGATGCCCTTTTGCACACCGGCGCCGCCCCTGCGGACCCGTCCCTTTGTTCGGAGCGAGGATCTCTTCGTGGCGGGCATGAACGGGGTTCGCGAGTATCGGATTCCGGCTCTGGCGACCACGGCGAAAGGGACGCTGCTGGCCCTCTGCGATGCCCGGGTGGAGGAACCCGGGGATGCCCCCAACAACATCGACCTGGTCCTGAAACGCAGCGAAGATCAGGGGGAGACCTGGTCGCGGATGGCGGTGGTGGCCGACTTTCCGGGAAGTCGGGCGGCCTGCGATCCTTGCATGCTGGTCGATGGGCGGACCGGTAGGGTCTGGGTGATCTACGATCATGTCTGGCCCGACCTCGAGTCTCTGGAGCGGGCGAACCAAGTTCTTCCCCAGGGGGTGAAGCCGGACGGGACGGGCCGGATCATCACTCTGCACGCCATCGTCAGCGAGGACGACGGAAAGACCTGGTCTCCGCCGGTGGACATCACCCGCCAACTCACCCAAGAGGGCTGGGTGGCCGTTATGGCCGCTCCGGGAAGAGGGATCCGGACCGCCAGCGGCCGTCTTGTCGTACCCTGCTACTCCCGCCGTGTGGACGGGTCCGGCCGTCAGGGCGATTACTCCTCGGTCGCCTACAGCGACGACCGGGGCCAGAGCTGGACACTGGGGTCGGCCGCCGGTCCCGCCACCAACGAATGCCAAGTGGTCGAACTGGCGAACGGAGACCTGATGCTGAATATGCGGAGCTACCATGGAAGGGGGTGCCGGGCGGTCGCCACGTCCGGCGACGGCGGCGAGTCCTGGTCGGAGTTGAGACACGACACCGAGCTGATCGAACCCCGGTGCCAAGCCAGCTTGATCGGATACGGCGCCGGGGCGGATAGCGGCGGCCAGAATCGGCTGCTGTTCTCGAACCCGGCTCACCGGAAGGAGCGGGTCAACATGACGGTGCGGCTGAGTTCGGATTCGGGGGCAACCTGGCCCGTATCCAGGGTCATTCATCCCGGCCCGTCGGCCTATTCGTGCCTCACGGTGCTGGAGGACGGCAAAGTCGGTCTGCTGTACGAGAATGGCTCCGAGAGCCCCTACGAGCGGATCAGCTTCGCCCGTTTCAATCTGGAGTGGCTGACCGGCGGGAATGTACAGCCGGCGTAAATCCCGGCGGCCTGGGATAATCGTAGTCTGGTGGGGCCGGCTGCTTCCGGCCTGCGGTCCGGACAGGAGGAATCAACCATGAGACTAGCGCTGATCCAGATGGAGAGCACCATCGGCGGACTCGACGGGAACATTGCCCGGGCCTCTCGCTTCATCGACGAAGCGGCAGCCGGAGGAGCCGAGCTCCTGGTCCTCCCCGAGTTCTGGAGCACCGGATATTTCCCCCTGGCGGTGGATTACAGTTTCTACGACCTGGCCGACAGCGAGTCCGGGAAGGCCACGACGGCGGTCCGGGACAAGGCGCAGCAGCATGGAGTGCACATCGCGTCCACCATCTATGAGCGCCAGGGTCCCGGACTCTTCTACAACACCTCCATGATGGTGAGTCCCAAGGGCGAAATCGTCAGCAAGTACCGGAAAGTCCACGTCCCGGCCCGGAGAGGGCTGGAAAAACTTTTCTACCGCGGCGGTTCCAAGTTTCCCGTGGCTCCGGTGGGCGAGTGGCGGGTCGGCACCATGCTCTGCTACGACACCTTGCTGCCCGAACCGGCCCGGTGCCTGGCCCTGAACGGGGCGGAACTGATCCTGGCGCCCTTCGGGGCGTCGACCACCGAGGGGGGGATCTGGGAACACATGATCATCACCCGGGCCTTCGAAAACGGTGCCTACGTGGCCGCCTGCAATGCGGTCGGGGAACTGCATCTTCCCGATGGCGACGCCTTCGTCCTGGGCGGCAAGAGCATCATCGTGGATCCGGAAGGGGGGATCGTGGCGGAGGCCCCGGCGTCCGGGGAGATGGTCGTCTATGGAGATATCGGGCTGGACCAGGTGAACGAGGTCCGCAACCGCTACTTCATGTTCCGGGACCGCCGGCCCGACGCGTATCGAGCCATCACCGCCGACACGGAAGATATCCTGGGATAGGAGGGGCATCCCTGAAGGCGATTGGGGAGATGCTTCGACGAATTCCGGCATCAGCGGTCAGTCGCTCAGCCCGACTCGAAACACCTTGAGCTTCCCCCCTTCCCGTAGGAGGTAGTGCCGGTCGGCGCCGACGTCCCGAAACCTCTGGACCTCG
Organism: Candidatus Aminicenantota bacterium; assembly: GCA_026706325.1. GTDB lineage: Bacteria > Acidobacteriota > UBA6911 > RPQK01 > JAJDTT01 > JAJDTT01. Next base: position 509 of record JAPOYZ010000483.1, on the reverse strand, counting down.
CCGCTGGGCCATCTCACCGTCAGCAACCGGGCGCGTTCGGCCGCAGCCAGTCCGAAATGGACCCGTAGGTCGTTGCTGGCCTGGTAGCTGGAGCCCCCGGAAACCTCCCGCATCTGCCTCCCGGTTTCGGTCTCCAGGGTCACCCGGGCCCCGATGGCGCTCCGGTTCGAGCGCACGCCTTCCAAGTCCAGAATCAGCCAGTGGCGGGCGCCCTGCGATCCGTCATTTCTCAACAGTGAGGGGGGGCCGTCCAGGTTGTTGATCGCGATGTCCAGGTCTCCGTCGTTGTCGAAGTCGGCAATGGCCGACCCGCGACTCGACCGGGGCCGGGCTCCTCCGTCCCGGACCGCTCCCTTGATCTCCCGAAACTTGCCGTTTCCGAGATTCAGGAAGAACTGGTTTCGCTCCCGGTAGGTCGAACCAATTTCGTACTGGTCGACCTGGGGGTAGACGTGGCGGTTGGAGACGAACAGGGCCTCCCACCGGTCGTGGTCGAGGTCGGCGAGGGC
>JAPOYZ010000425.1:3580-17233 GCA_026706325.1 Candidatus Aminicenantota bacterium | reverse complement strand
TCGGGATCTCTCATCCCTTAGAGACAGCCCATGTCGGGCACACGAGGGGGGACATTCCTGTCCCCCATTGTAGGCGTCTTTCAGGCGCCCCCAAGTCTTCGCGTTATTGTCACTCTGGAGATCGGCGCGTGAAACACGCCGCTCCAGCGCGTCAATTTCTGAACAGTCATTGTTCAACAGGCACGACGGGGAGCGTGGTGAAGATCCCGTTGTCCGCATCCATCTCCAAGGCGACTCCTGCGAACGATCCGCCCGGGGGCGCAGTGCAGAGGACCGAGCCGGCGAACTCAGAGGTGTCGGCTTCCTTGAACATCTCGTCGATGAAACGGGCGATCTGGCCGCCGGCGTCCAGATCGATCTCCGTCTTGGTCAACATGCGGCCGTTTTGCATCAGTGCGCAGGCCAACGTCATCGCTTCCGCTTCCAGGTTGCGGATGGCGGCTCCGGTATTGATCCCGTTCTCCTGCCGCCGGACGGGGAACATGGCGGCCGTGACGGGTGGGCTGGCGCCTATCCCGGCCATCCCCACGCTTGGGACGTCAAGGCGCACGACCCCGCCAATGGGGCCGTGGGAGACCACGCGCACCGATCCGATCACCGGCTCTCCTCGCCCATGGGTCGGGATCGTGATCTCGCTCAGAGCCGGCATTTCCGTTCCAACGCTCAGTGCTCCGTCCTCTTGAATCTCCCAATCTCCCATTACTTCCACCATCGATTCCGCGGCAATTTGGGCGCCCTGCTGATCGTAAAAATAGACGGCGGGCCGGATCGGATCGGACCCCACGTTCACCAACACCAACTCGGACCGAATGGACGACCCGTTCCCGAAATGGGCAAAGACCAAAGTCCCTATCCCGCTCTCGTCCGCCAGGGGTTCCACCGGCACCATCGGCAGCGTGGTAAAGATCCGTTTTTCGACATCCATTTCTACGGCCACTCCCGTGAAGAGCCAGCCGCGCGGCGCCGTACAGCGCACCGACCCGACAAAGTTGGACGTGTCGATCCGGGTGAACAATTCGTCGAGGAACCGGGCCGCTTGCCCGTCGCGCGCAAGGGATATCGTTGTCTCTTCCAGCACGGCTCCTGCTTGCATCAATCGACACCGCACCCTCATCCACTCTGCTCCCCGGTTACGGATCGCGACCGCGGTGCGGATCCCTCCCGCCTGGTTTCGAGCCGGGAAGACGGCGTCCCGGACGCGTGGACTCGCTCCCACGCCGGCTACGCCGATGTCCGGATTGACATAGCGCAGGACCCCGCCGAGGGGACCGTCGGACTTCAGCCGCACCGATCCGGACACAATCGTCCTTCGAGGATGGGTCGAGATCGTGCGCTCCCCCAGAGGTTCGATGCTCGTCCGAACCGTCAGCGAGCCGTCCTCCCGGACCTCCAGATCGTCCCTCATCTCGACCAGCCATCCGCCGGACAGGAGATTCCCTCCGCGGTCCAGGAAGGAGATGACCGGACGGATCGGCTCGTCGCCCACGTTTACCAACACCAATTCGGATGTGATGGATTCCCCATTGGCGAAATGGGCAAAGTGCAGACTTGGCGCCTCCAGAACGTTCAGCGGCAAGTGGGGCGACTTGACGAGAGTGAGGTCCGCTTCAATGGAACCCGGCATCGCCGGCAACTCGCCGATATCCACGAACACGGCAGAGGCCGGGTCGGGGTTGCGGGAAACTGTGAACGTGGCGCTGTACACGCTGCCCCTGGGGATATTGACGTGGCTCGAACCGCCGTCGAGGACGCCGTTGACGACGTTGATCGGCAACACGACATCAAAGAGGGCCGCGGTGTCGGCCCGGGCTCTGAACCGGCCTTCCCCAGCGAATTCCAACGAAATCATGGTGGTCAGTTGGCGCCAGTTGTCAGACACAGAGAGCTCTCGCAGCGAGGGTAGCCCGGAAAAAATCCCTTCCGGCAGCGCGGTCAGGCGATTGGTAGACAACCATAGCGATTCCAGCGAGGACAGCCCGGAAAAAATCCGGGCCGGCAGTGCGGTCAGGCGATTGTCAGACAGCCCAAGCGATTCCAACGAGGACAGCCCGGAAAAGATCCCGTCCGGCAGCGTCGTCAGGTTGTTGCGACTCAGGATGAGCACTTCCAGAGAGAACAGTCCGGCGAAGACTCCGACCGGTAGCGTCGTCAGGTCGTTGCGTGCCAGGCCGAGGGTTTCCAGCGACGACAAATCGGAGAAGACGCCGGCCGGCAACGTCGTCAGGTCGTTACCACTCAGATCGAGGGTTTCCAGCGACGACAATCCGGAGAAGGCCCCGGCCGGCAACGTCGTCAGGTCGTTACCACTCAGATCGAGCTGTTCCAGCGAGGACAGCCCGGAGAAGACCCCAGCCGGCAGGGTCGTCAGATGGTTGTACACCAGATCGAGCCGTTTCAAGGACGACAGTCCGGAGAAGGCCCCGGCCGGCAGCGTCGTCAGGTCGTTGCTATTCAACCAGAGCCATTCCAGCGAGGACAGCCCGGAGAAGATCCCAGCCGACAGCGTCGTCAGATGGTTGTTCGCCAGATTGAGCTCTATCAGGGACAACAGTCCGGAGAAGGACCCGACCGGTAGCGTCGCCAGGTCGTTGCGTCCCAGGCCCAGGGTTTCCAGCGAGGACAATCCGGAGAAGACACCGACCGGCAGCGTCGTCAAGTCGTTGCCACCCAGATAGAGACGCTCCAGCGAGGACAGTTCCGCAAAAATCCCGGCCGGCAACGTCCTCAGGCCGTTGCCACCCAGACCGAGCGTTTCCAGCGTCTCAAGTCCCGCGAAGATCCCGGCCGGCAGTGTGTTCAATTGATTGCTAGTCAGATTTAGCTCTTCCAGCGAGGACAATCCAGAAAAGACCTCGGCCGGCAGTGCAAACAGAACGCTGTCTGAAAGGTCGAGTGTTTTCAGCGCCTCAAGTCCTGCGAAGATCCCCTCTGGCAGCGTGGTTAGCTGACTGTACTGCAGGTTGAGCGCTCTCAGCGACGACAACCCAAAGAATATCCTGGGCGACAGAGTGGTCAGTGGATTGTGTTCCAGGTCGAGCGATTCCAGCGAGGACAGTCCCGCGAAAATACCGGCTGGCAGCATGGTCAGTCGGTTGCCCAGAAGTTTTAGCCCTTTCAGCGTGGGCAATTCGGAGAACAGGTCATCGGGCAGAGTGCTCCGATTGAGAATGTAGAGATTGAGCGATTTCAGCGCGGTGAGTGCGGAGAAAAGGTCCCCAGAAAGGGGAACCGGATCATGGAACCCCGATAGGGACAGTCTGAGCGTATTCAACACGGTGAGTCCGGAGAAGATCCCGCCGTGGGGAGGCGTCAATTCGTTGTAGTGCAGGGACAGCGTGAGTTTGTCCAGCACGGTCAGTCCGGAGAAGATCCCGGGCGGCAAGGTCGTCAGTGGATTTTCACTCATTGCGAGCGTTCTCAGGGAGGACAGCCCGGCAAAGATCCCGGCCGGCAGCGTGGTCAGGTGGTTGTTCTCCAGGCTGAGCGTTATCACGGAGGACAGCCCGTGGAAGAGACCTGGCGGCAGCGTCGTCAGGTCGTTGTAATGCAACCGGAGTCCTTCCAGCGTAGACAGTCCTGAGAAATCCCCCGCTTTCAACTCTGGGATGGGGTTCGGAAGGCCGGTGGTAACACCCCAATACGTGTACGGACCTTGCAGATCAAGGACACCGTCTATCTCGGCCAGATGGGCCTCGGTCACGTTGCCGCAATCGTCAACGTCCGGAACTTTCTCCACGATGGCGTCGCGTACTTCCGGAGTGCGGTCGCACACTGGCGTCACCGGGAGTGTTTGGGCCTGGGCCAGCTCCGGCAAAGCCAGAAAAACCAAGCTGACCACCGTGGTCAGAAAAAGGAAGACGGACCCCGCTCGGCGGCGACGTGTGATCCACGCGGTTTTCAACGACTTGGCGGATCTCTCGCCGGAAGGATTGAATGTGCAATCGGTGATGTCTTCCATGGAATTCGGCTGAACCTGATGACTATAAAGATGCTGCGAAGCGTGAAAAGTCGATCTACTTGATACTTAAGCAGTGTGCTGCGGCTGACGCCCTGGCGGTCGTGTTATCGTTGTCGCTGACGACGCCCATCGCGGAGGAACGATTTGCTACTGTTCCCGTCGCCATCCAAACCCGTCTGAACCGTCATGAGCCCACTCGACATCACGGTCCTGGTCGTCTACCTGGCGTTTATCGGCGGTTTGGCCTTCCACTTCTCCCGGCGCCAGAAATCGGCGGAGGACTACTTCCTGGCCGGACGCAACCTGCCCGGCTGGGTGGTGGGGTTCTCCCTCATGGGGACGGTGGTGAGCAGCGCCACCTTCGTGGGCCATCCCGGCAACGTCTTCTTCAGCGATATGTGGCCGTTCGCCTATCACCTGGGCCTGCCGGTGGTGGTGCTTCTGACCATTGGGCGGTTCGTGGTCTTCTACCGCCGCACGCTTCGCATGAGCCCCTACGAGTACCTGGGAACCCGTTTCGGGTATCCGGCCCAGGCCTACGCTTCCGTCTCCTTCATCCTGAGCCGGGTCCTGGACATGAGCCTGACCGTCTACTTCCTGGGGCTGGCCCTGGCCTTCGTCACCGGGTGGGACGTATGGTGGGTGATCCTGGTGGTGGGCCTGCTGACCGTGGCCTACACCCTGGCAGGCGGCATTCAGGGCGTGGTCTGGACCGATTTCCTGCAGGGGATCCTGCTGGTGGGGGGAGGCGTGCTCTGCTGTGCGCTGATCCTGGGCCGGGGGGACGCCGGACAGATCGTCACCACCGCCTGGGAGGGAGGCAAGTTCAGCCTGGGCAACTGGGAGCCCAGCCTGGTCGAGGACAACTTCTGGCTCCTGTTCGTGGGAGGGGTCTTCCACTTCCTGCAGGCCTTCGGGACCGACCAGAACATGGTGCAGAGGTACCTGCTGGCCCGAAGCGACCGGGAGGCCCGCCGCAGCGCACAGGTGGGCATCCTCTCCTGCATCCCCATCTGGCTCCTGTTCATGTTTCTGGGAGGCCTGCTCTGGGCCTTCTACCAGGCCGACCCGTCGGCGCTTCCCCCGCAGGTCGCAGAGGTCAAGGACAACATCATTCCCCACTTCATCATGACGGAGCTGCCGCCGGGGCTCCTGGGACTGCTCCTGGCGGGACTGCTGGCGGCGGCCATGTCCAGCATGGACTCGGATCTCAACAGCATCGCGGCGGTGGTGCTGCAGAACTTCTATCGCCGGATGCGACCCGGGGCGCCCCAGCGGCGCCAGCTCATGGTGGGCCGGGCCGGGGTCGTGGTCGGCGGACTGCTGTCGATTTTCCTGGCGCAGCAGTGGATCGGCATCGAGTCGCTGGTGAAATACTCGCTCGGTCTGGCGCTGGTCGTCTCGGGGGGAAAGCTGGGCCTCTTCGCTCTGGGATGGCTCTTCCCCAAGGCTACGTCCAGGGGGGCCTACACCGGTCTCGCCGCCTGCGTGCTGTTTACCCTCTGGGCCGCCCTGACGCGGGTGGAGATGCCCAACAGCCAGAGCCCGTTGCTGGATCTGGGCGCCTACAACTTTCCGTGGATGCCCATGACCATCGGGATGATCGGGCATGTCCTGGTGCTGGTGGTGGGCTATGCCGCCAGCCGGGGGAAAGACACAGCAGGTTCAGGGGCTCAAGCGGACCGTCTGTCCGCTCCTGGCTGATTCTTCCGCAGCGTCGGCAGCTTACTAAGGAGAGAGAAGGGGCCGTCACGTCTTCGGATCGATCCCAATCGTGGCCCGAGCGGCTGAGAAAGCGTGAACCTGGTCCACAAACTCGGAACGTGGTGTCCGCATACGCTTGCGGATTTCTTCCGCCAGACCCGAAAGCGCTTCGTCTCGCTCAATCTCGTCCTGCATCATCTGTTCGATGGCCGCCGCCACCACAGCACTCCGAGTAGCAAACATGCCTCGGCCCACCTTCTCCGACAGGTACCGATGGTGGCGATCCGTAAGGCTGACGGTCTTTTTCACGGTCATCCGCACCTCCTCGGTATGACCGAGACATCTATCACTTGGCCGGAGCCGGCTCAAGTAGGAGGAGAATTCTTGACGTGGCGACCCGAAGGCGAGAAATAAAGGATAATATGTACTGAAGGGAATCGAGTGTCAGGACTCTGTGTTCGAGAGCTGTTCGACTCCCGACGGCGGTTGCTTCGCAACCGGACCGTGACCGGAGGACTGCACCGCATCCGCTCTTTCCTGCCGTTGGCCGTTCTGGCCCTGGTCTCATGCGGCGGCGAGCAACCGAAACAGGCCTCCTCGGACTGCGTCGAGTGCCACCGCGACGTGACTCCCGGCATCGTCACGGACTGGGAGTTGAGCCGTCACCACGCCGAGGGAGTGGACTGTTCCCTGTGCCATGGCGACGAACATCGGACGGCGGAGGACGTGGCGCTGGTGAAGACGGCGACTCCCGATGTCTGCGCCACCTGTCATCCGATTCAGACGGAGCAGTTCCAAGGGGGCAAGCACGCCCTTGCCTGGGCCAGCATGAACGCCATGCCCACGACGCATTGGCTCCCCATGGCCATGACCGAAGGCATGAAGGGCTGCGGCGGCTGCCATCGCGTCGGGCTCAAGAGCGAGGAAGAGATCCGGCAGCTCAAGGCCGACGGCGTCATGTTCGGCTTGGCTTCGTGCGATACCTGCCACACGCGCCACCTCTTTTCGGTCAAGGAGGCCCGGGAACCCCAAGCCTGCCGGACCTGCCACATGGGTATCGACCATCCTCAGTGGGAGATGTACTCCTCGTCCAAACACGGCGTCCGGCACTTGCTCAAACAGACCGGAACCCTGCCGGAACAGGCGGCGGCGCCCACCTGCCAGACGTGCCACATGCCAAAGGGGAATCACGAGGTGCGGACGGCGTGGGGCTTCCTGGCCGTGCGTCTCCCCATGCCGGAGGACCCGGAGTGGGCGTCCGATCGCGCCACCATCCTCCAGGCCCTCGGCGTCCTGGACCCGGAGGGCAACCCGACTCCCCGGCTGGAAGTGGTCAAGCAAGCCGACGTCGCCCGGTTGACCCAGGAGGATTGGCAGAAAGAACGCGACCGCATGATCCAGATCTGCGAGCAGTGCCACTCGTCGAACCTGGTGCGAGCGGAAATGCAAAAGGGCGATGAGATGATTCGGGAGACCGACCGGCTGCTGGCCGAGGCGATTCGCATCATCGCTTCCCTCTACCGCGACGGCATCCTGAGCAAGCCGGACCACTATGCCTACGACTTCCCGGACCTGCTGGCTTTCCACGACGCCCCCTCGACCATTGAGCAGCGCCTCTTCAAGATGCACCTGGAACACCGGATGCGCGCGTTCCAGGGAACGTTCCACAACAATCCCGACTATGCGCTCTGGTACGGGTGGAGCGAGATGCTGCAGGATCTGACCGAGATCAGGACGCTGGCGCAGGAGCTGCGCAGCAAACATCAGCCGACGGTGAGGACCGCAATCGAGTGACTGGCGATGTCATCCTCCTGAGCCTGTTGGGACTCGCAACCGTCGTCTTGATCGCGGCATTCGCCCGCCGGCCCGAATGGACCGACGCCGTCGGGGGCAGGATTCTCGCGTTCGTCGCCCTCTTCGCGCTGCCGGGGCTCCTGCTCCTGGGCGGCGCCGACCGGCACTACGAGCAGGCCAAGACGACCGACTTCTGCCTCTCCTGTCACGTCATCGAGCCCTACGGGGAGAGCCTGCTCATCGACCATCCCCGGTTTCTTCCCGCCGCGCATTTCCAGAACAAGCTCATCCCCGCCGACAAGGCCTGCTACACCTGCCACACGAGCTACACCATGTTCGGAGACGTGGACGACAAGATCCGCGGCGTGAGGCACGTCTGGCACAGCGTTTTGGGCTCGTGGTCCGACCCGGTGAAGCTCTACGAGCCGTATGAGAACCGGGCCTGCCTGGAATGCCACCAAGGAGCCAGGTCCTTCGAGGAATTCCCGGCCCACTTGAGATTTCGACCCGATCTGATCTCCGGGACCAAGTCGTGCCTCATGTGCCACAACCTGATTCACGAGGTCACGAAGCTGGACCGGTTCGGGCGCTGGGACCCGGAGGCGAAACCGTGAGCTGGATTCAGCCGCCGGGTCTTCGGACAGGATTCGCGGGCCGCCTGCAACTCGCCGGATTGCTGATCGCCACCGGGATTGTGGTGGAACTGGGCACGCTTTTCTGGAACCATCCGGTTTCCCTGTTCCTGTTCCTGACGTTGGGAGCGGGGCTGGTCGTCGCGGGCATGGTTCTCTACCTGTGGTCCGTCGTGACCCGCAGCGAGAGAGGCCATTTGGAGTCAGTCGATTCCGGCCACCCGATCCGAAGATCCGATCAGACCTGATGCGAACCTGACCGTTTCCTGGAACTCACGTCGAGGAGGCGCGGGTTCAGCCGCCCACCCGGACGGTTCGGCCGCTCCCGGCTGATTCTTCCGCGGCCTCGGCTACTCGCAGCGCGCGCCTCCCGTCATCGAAGCCGGGAGACGGCTTGACGCCTCGCTCCAAGGCATCCACGAAGGCGTCGATCTCCCGCGTGAACGCTTCCTCGTACCGCTCGATGAAGAAGGGGTGCAGCCGGTCGCGGGCGGCGGTCCCGGCTTCCGTGTAGCGTTCGATGCTGGTCCGGGTCGGATTGGCGGAGACCAGCATGCCGCCTTCTCCGAACAGCTCGATCCGCTGGTCGTAGCCAAAGGAGCAATGGCGCGAGCAGTTGACGTGGCAGAGCGCGCCGGAGGCCATCCGCAGCACGACCATGGCGCTGTCCACGTCGCCGAATTCCTCGCAGCGCGCATCGAAGAGCACGCTGCCCATGGCCGCGACCTCCACGGGCTCCTCATCGAACAGGAAGCGGGCCATGTCGAAGTCGTGGACCATCATGTCCCGGAATATCCCCCCGGAACCCCGAAGAAAGCGCAGGGGCGGCGGGAATGGATCCCGGCTGCTGATCACGGCCTGCTCCAGGCGGCCGATCTCGCCGTTGCGGGCAGCTTGGCGGACGGCGCTGTGGTTGGGGTCGAAACGCCGGTTGAAACCGATCTGAAACGGCACCCCGGTCTCCGCGAGAACCGCCCCGCAGGCGTCCGCCCGCTCCGTGTCCAGGTGGATCGGTTTTTCGCAGAACACCGCCTTGCCGGTCCGCGCCGCGCCTTCGATCAGGTCGCAGTGGGTGCTCGTGGAGGAGGAGATGCAAACGGCATCGAGGGTCGAGTCTCCGAGCAGGGCTTCGATGGAGTCGACGGAAACGGACCCGGTTTCAATTGCGGCGGAAGAGGCGGCAGCGGTATCGACGTCGTGGATCCCAATGAGTTCCACGCGGTTGTTTGCCGCAAGGATTCTTGCGCGCATCCGACCGATCCGGCCGACTCCGAAAAGTCCGAATTTGAGCATGGAATTCCCCTTGGTTGCGTGACGAGGTGGCGGGCGCTGAAGGTGACGCCCGACTCAACCGCGCAGTCGAGTATACAAGTGAAGAGGGGGACAGGAATGTCCCCTCTCCTGTGCTCCTGAAATGCACACATTGTGCGATAATTGACTCATGAGCGCCAGTTTCGATTGGAGCACGGAGAAGAATCAGAGACTCATCGAGCGGCGAGGAACCTCATTCGAGAACGTCGTCTCCGCCATAGAGCAAGGCGGCTTGTTGGACGTACGGGAGCACCCGAACCAGGATCGCGACCCGGGACAGTTGATCTACGTCGTGGAATCCGACGAGTCCATTCACCTGGTACCTTTTGTGACGCGGGCTGACGGCACTCGTTTTCTGAAGACGATTATTCCCAGCCGAAAAGCGACGAGAGCTTACCGGAGGAGGCAGCCATGGTGAACGACAAATTGAGCGTCGAAGAGCGCGACATTCTCGACCGATTCGAGCGGGGTGACTTGCGCTCTGCTCCTGGCGCCGAACGCGAAGTTGAGGAGGCCCGTCAGGCGGCTCGAAATACGTTCAACAAAACCAAGCGAGTGAATTTGCGGATGACCGAGCGCGACTTCAAGCTCGCTCACTCCCGGGCCAGGGAGGAAGGGATCCCCTATCAGACACTGCTGTCCAGCGTGATCCACAAGTACTTGGCCGGCCGGCTGACCGACAAGAGGTAGCCTGACATCACGGGTGCGGAAGAAGTGGACCGTCCCTTTCCCGGTCCCGGTCCGGCTAGCGAATCACGTCCACCTTCAGGCGCAACCCCTCCTGTTTCTGAAGGAAGCCGATGATTCGGAACAGGTTTCGGGCTTGGGGGTTGCCTTTGGGACCGAACATCCGCATCAGGCTCTTGGGAGATTTCTCGGTCAATCCGCCAAGCGCCTGAAAGCCGATCGTGGCGTTGATGTAGTCCCGTAGCACCGCCTTCCCGGTATCCACGTCACCCGAAAGGAAGCACTCAATCCCTTCCTTGAGCAGTTCTTCGCCGAACACCGGATCGCTCTTGATGCGCGCCTGAATCGTTTCCTTGAAGTCTCGTGTCAATGGCATGGTTTTCAGATACTCCCTGATCTCAATCATCACTTCATGGTTTCGAATATGTTACCATAGATAAGTATCCCGGAGTCAAGGTCCTTGCTTGGTCGGAAGAAGTAGACTGTCCCCTCCCGATGTACTGAAACAATAAGGAGCCCAACGATGAAGGTATTCCGGATCCAAGCCGTCTCTTTGATCTTGGGCGGACTGATCTCCATGCCGGCGCATGCGGAGGTGATCCCGGGACGGTGGGAGAAGGTCGAGGTCTTGGAAATGGCATCACCCATCACCGTGGAACTAAAAACCGGGGATCGAATTGTGGGCCAGTTCCGGGGCCTGTCGTCATCAGATCTGGAACTCCTGAGCCCCGCCGGGCGGGCGGTGATTCCGAAAACGGATATCGAGGTAATTACACGTCCTTCGAAGGATGGGTTGGGCGACGGCGCCTGGAAAGGAGCCGCCGTCGGGGCCGCAGTTGCTTTCGGGGCCTCTTTGATTGGATTTGCCATTCGAGGAACTGGGGGTGATGCAGACGATGGTGCGTTGGAGGGGGTGGTAGGAGTTGGTGTTTCCGCAGGAATTGGAGCCGGACTTGGGATCGCTGTCGATGCGGCGACGAAAACCGACGACATCGTGCTCTACAGATCTCCTGAAAATCCTTAGCAGCAGGATCGATGAGCAGACCACCTCTTGCGATCGCTCTCGCGCTTGCACTGGCTTGTGCCGCGTGCGGTGAACCCGCCGAGGTGCTTGTGGGCGAGGGGCTTCTTGTCCTCGAAGGCGCCACTCTGATTGACGGAACCGGTACCGAACCGCGCGAGGACAGCGTCATCGTGGTGGACGGCGACCGAATCCGCAGGGTCGGCAACGCGGGTGATTTCCATTTCCCAGACTCGGCACGGCGAAGAGACGTTTCGGGCCACTTCGTGTTGCCGGGATTCATCGACATGCACGTCCATGTTCACCCCGAGGCCCGGATCGAGACCGTGGAGGCGTTGCTCGATTTCGGCGTGACCACGATACGCAGCCCGGGCGCCGCGCAAAGCGCCGGCGTCGAGCTCCGGGACCGGATCGAGGCGGGCCGGGTTCGCGGACCGCGGATGATTACCGGCGCCGCCTTCATCGACGGGTCTCCGAGCCGATTCGACTGGACGATGCCTGTGGCGTCCCCGGATGAGATGCGGGACGTGGTTCGGCAACAGGCTGCGGCGGGCGCCGACATGGTCAAGTTGTACTGGGACGTGACCCCGGAGCTGATGGCCGCCGCCATCGAAGAGGCTCACGCGCTCGGTCTGAAGGTCGCCGGCCACATCCGAGCGACGAGCTGGACCCAGGCGGCACGGCTGGGAATCGATTCCCTGGTCCACAGCGGCGGAGAAGGGCCGACGTGGGAGTTGGTCCCCGAAAGGCACCGGGCCCAACTGAGGCCACTGCCCTACCCGGAGTACTACGCCCGATGGCTCGAGTTGGTGGACCTCGACGGCGAACTGATGAGCTCCTTGATCGCCGCCCTCGTTGACAACGACGTGACGGTCGACCCGACTCTGGTGGTGATGGAGAGCCTCTACTTCGGTGACGATCCGAAGGTTCTGGAGCGACTCGAGCCTCAGCGGGCTCCAGCATCGGTCGTGGCGCTTTGGGGTCCGGACTGGCGGAAGCGAAACCCGTTCGTCTTCACCAACCCCATGGGAATCCTCCGGGCCTTCACGTCAGGCAAGGAAGTCTTCCCCGTCGCACTCCGGATCGTGCGGAGGCTTCACGAGGGGGGAGTGAGGCTGACTGCAGGGAGCGACCTGGGAATGCCCTGGATAACGCCGGGCGTGAGCCTGCATCGGGAGCTGGAGCTCCTGGTCCAAGCGGGCATCGACGAGGCTGACGTGATCGTCATGGCAACCCGAAACGGCGCCGAGGGGCTGAGCCTGGAGGATCAGCTCGGAACTGTCGAAGCAGGAAAGCTGGCGGACCTGGTCGTGCTCTCGGCGGATCCACTGTCGGACATCCGCAACACCCGGTCGGTGGCCGCCGTCTACAAGGCCGGCGAACTCGTGTATTCGGCCGCGCTGCCTTGAAACGGGCGGGCATTCGCAACCGGAAAAGGCAGAGAAGGCGACTTCGGCGTGTCTGGCGCCGTTCTGGTATCGTCTTGCCAGACGGCGGATTCACAATCCCCGACTCCGAAATTTCTAAGATGTCTCAAATCAAGGATTTATGGAAAAGACCGGCAACGATGAGAAAGATCAAAGCGAAGTATTCAAAGGGTGTGTTCGTTCCGCAAGAGAGCCTTGACCTTGAAGAAGGCAAGGAAGTCGTCGTGTCCGTAGGAGAGATCATATCCTCGCGTAGCGCCGTGGAGTCGCTCGGCGCTTCGGCCGGCGGATGGATCGGAATGCACGATCCGGAACAGCTCAAGCGGAAGATCTACGAAGCTCGGATTGCCGGTTCCAGGCAAAAGCCGGAATTGTAGATCCGTGCGATATTTGGTGGACACGGATTGGGTCATCGACCATCTGCACGGTCGCGCTCAGGTTGTCAGCCGTCTCCAGGAATTTGAACCAGCCGGGCTCGGTTTGAGCATTATCTCACTCGCCGAGCTGTACGAGGGCGTATTCGGCTCCTACGATCCTGAAGCAACCGAAATAGCTCTGTGGAACGTACTGGAACGGATTCATGTCGTGCCATTGGATGAAGACATTTGCCGCACATTCGCCAGGGAACGGGGTCGTTTGAGGGCGACGGGAACCCTTATCAGCGACTTCGATCTAATGATAGGAGCCACCGCCATAAATTACGAGCTCACGCTACTCACCAACAATCGCCGGCATTTTGAGCGTTTGGATGGTCTGCGCATCATCTCGGTGTGAAGTCGATTTCCAGATTGAAAACCTCGTCTCGGAGTGAGCGATCAGACCTGCGAATGGGCCATCGGCGGGGACACTCGAGACGAAGAGAAGTAGACTGCCCCTATCTCGCCTGCGACCAGACACTCGGAGAATACAAATGAAGAGGGGGACAGGAATGTCCCCCCTCCTACCGGGCGGCCAGTTTCGCGATCGGGATTCGCAGGAAGAACACACCCGGTCCTCCCTCCTGATCTTTGTCAATGTCGTAAAACACCACGCCGATTGTCTTGTCGTCGAGCTGCACCGTTCGGGGACAGGCCCGGCCGTTGATGGCGCGGCCAGGGTTATAGTACTCGAACACCCCAT
>JAPOYZ010000425.1:0-3570 GCA_026706325.1 Candidatus Aminicenantota bacterium | reverse complement strand
CCCCATCCCAGGTCTGCCCGTCGTCGTATGAGATCCGGTAGCGGATGCGCTCCCCGCCGAAGCCTGGCCCGAGAATCTCCGAGGCCAGCAGCCAGCCGTTTTTCAGGCCGACCATTTCGTGCCGCCAGCCCTGTGTGCTGATGTCCGGAAAGCCTTCGATGGTCTTCCATGTCTTGCCTTCGTCCGTGGACCGGAGGCCGGCGCCGCTGACAAACGTGCCTCGCGGAGTCTGCACGATCGGGATCATCCCATGATCACGGCCGTCGCCGAACGGGGTTGCTTTGGAAGTGGCCGGCTCAAACACGAACGTCCGGTCGATCAACGAAACGAGCCACTGTCCTGACTCCAGTTCGGTAACGGGGTGCCGCGTGACGGATCTGACTTCGGGATCACGCGGGAACGGCCGCGGGTCGCTCCACGAGACTCCTTCGTCACTGGACAGCGAGTACAAGACGGACCGTGGTTCCTTCTGTGTGACCGGCGTATCCCAGCGGTTCCAGCAATGCACCAGGCGGCCGTCGCTCAACGTCGTCAGCGAGCCCGGGTAATACGTCTTGTCGACAGTATGGACGAACGGAACAGGTTCGGACCATGTCCTTCCTCCGTCCGACGATCGAGTGATGCGCAGGTCCACGTGATTCACTCGCCCGTACGTCACGACGATCGTCCCCGAGCGGGTGACACAGGCCGCCGGGTGAATGTGCCCGTCGACCGGGACGGCAATCCGGACCGGTTTCAGTTGATGGTCGCTCGCAAGGACCGTTGACGCAGCGAATAAAGCCAGCACGGCAAGTCGGTTCATCAGACGCCTCCAGATGTTGAACGAGGGATCCTGCGGAAGAAGATTAACCCAGACGCTGTGGAATAGGCAGGTCGACGCCGAAAAATTGCACACGGAGAAGGGGACAGTCCCCTTCTCTACTACCGCTGGGAATGGATTCCTTGGTTTCGTGACCATCCGCCGGCCCCGCCGGCTCAGCCTAGAAGCCCATTCGCAGGGCGACGCGTGCGGTTCGCGGGATGGCCGGATGGGTGTGCACATCGCCCACCCCTTCCAACGGCTCTCCCGGGAGGCGCGACGTATAGAAGTAGTCGATGTCCGACACCGGGGAGTTCAGGAGGTTGAATACCTCGAACGAGACGGTGACGCGCCGGTTGAAGCGGATGCCGGACTGGCCGTTCCACAAGGTCGTCGAACCGGACCTCACGGAGTTGTCCTCGATCAAGGGCCGTGGCCCGAAATGGCGCACGCGAACGCTTCCGAACAAGCGCTTCACCGGCTCGAACGTGAGGGCGCCGGAGAAGACGCGGTTGAGCGAACCTGGAATCCGCGGTCCGGCGGGGTCGTCGTCCGAGAACCGAGCGGCGGTGAACGCGAGGTCGGCCTCGGCGGTCATCCAGGGTGTGAACCGAACGTAGTTCGACCACTCGACGCCGTAGCGGCGGCTTGGGCGGCTGGGCGCCGTCACCCCCGCATCGCCCAGGAAGAGCAGCTCCGAATCGAAGTTCAGGTACCAGAGCGCCACCGTCGAATGCAGCCCGTGCAGCCTCACCGTCCGCGCACCGATTTCTCCACCGCGCGCCTTGACCAGCGGAGGGAACCTCCGGGCCGGCTCGCCGGTGCGCGGGTCGACTCTGATCGTCGCGCCACGCACGTCGTTGCTGTGGAAACCCTCTCCCCAGTTGGCGTAGAACTCGGTCTGCTGCCATGGTCCCAGGATCGCCGTCAACTTGGGGCTGACGATGGAGTCCACGCCGGCGCCGGCGTTCAACGGATTGCTGGCGTCGACGGCGAACCGATAGACGTCGGCGCGAATCCCGACCGAGGTCCGGAAGAACGAAGTCCAATCGAGCATCCCCCCGCCGAACAGGCCCAGCGACGTCTGGCGCAGCGCATCCTCGCGCACGGTGTTGGTGCGGCGCTGCCGGACCGTGTCGTACAGGCCGATGACGCCGGCGTGGTCGTGGCGAGACTGGGTGCCGATCTTCCATTCGACGGGTCGTCCCAGGAACTCCCGCAGGCGCCGTTGGGTGAGCTTGACGCCGACCGAGGTGCGGCGGTCCACCTGCTCGAACTGATCTCCGTCGTCGGGATTGGCCAGGAAATAGGTGAAGTTCTGGAGCAGGTTCAGTCCGTAACGCATGCCGAAGGCGGTGATTCGGGTGGAGGTTTCTCCGTTCGAGCGAAGGCTGTCGGCGACGATGCCATGCCGGTAGGTCCGGCCGCCGCCGGTGGTATCGATCCCTTCGAACCGGTCGATCCGGCCGGATTCGATGGCCCGGACCGGCACCTGATCCGTTGCGTGCCAATTCGCCGAATAGCTCAGGCCGGTGATGGAGAAGCCGTTTCGCGCGTCTCCCCGGCTGTAGCGCAGGATGCCGTTCACCTTGCGCAGGTCGTCGGGCTCGACCCAGGGACCGTCGTTCCTGCCCACTTCGACACCGACGAGCAGGTTGCCGTCGCCCAGGTGAGGCGACGCGGCGCCAAAGAAGCGGCTCCAGCCTTGGCCGCCGGTGCTGATGCTGGCCACCGGCTGCTCCAGCAGGTTCAAGTAGCTGACGTTTGCCGAGCCGGCGGCGGAAAAGTCACCGTCGTCCGCGAAGTACGGCCCCTTCCTGAACTGGATGCCGCTCACCAGTTCGGGAATGATCATGTTCGAGTCCGAGTAGCCGGAGGCGTGGGCGCCGGACGGCATGTTCAGGGGCACTCCGGCGACGGTGGTCGCGAAATCCGTTCCGTGATCCAGGTTGAAACCGCGCAGGTAGTACTGGTTGGCCTTTCCCTCGCCGCTGTGCTGGCTGATGACCAGGCCCGGAACCGTCTCCAGCACTTCGCCCGGCCGCATGATGGGCCGCGCCTTGAGCTGGGCCGCGGTGACGGCGCCGACGCTGGCGGCGGAGGCGATCCCGACCAGGTTCTCCGCCGGTTGCGGCAGGTCGGCGATGTTCCGGAAGGTGCGTTCGGCGGTGACCACCACGTCCGCGGTCAATGAGAGCACCAGGACGACATCCACCGTCAAGACCTCGCTCGGGACCACGGTCAACTCGCGGTGAGCGCCGGTGAAATTAATCAGCCGGAAAGTCAGGGTAGCCGGTCCCGCGGGGACTCCGTCGATGCTCCACTTACCCATGTCGTCGGTGACGGAGGAGAACTCGGCGCCGTCGGCCCGGAGGTTGACGACGACACCGGGAAGGACTCCCCCGGTCTCGTCGACGACGGTTCCCGCCAGGGTTCCGGTAGTCTCTGCGGAAGCAACGCCGGCGGGCGTCATGAAAAGGAGCAGGACCAGGAAGGATATTCCGTAGACCATACTCTCTTAATACCACACTTTCTGCGGGGCATTCGGTGGTGTTCGGGTGCGAACGAACGTGAATTCGGGTGGGGTCCGAACAGACTCGGCTCGTTGGAGATCCAGCCGGGAACGGTATCCGAGGTTTTCAAGACCATTTCGGAAGATGATTTCCAAGGAATACTGGTGAACCCGGACCGGGTCCCAATCCGGCTTGAGGAAATGGGAGTATCCATGTTGCAAGTAGCGGGTTGTAAGTTGAGGTTTCCCTCCCGTGTCG
>JAPOYZ010000053.1 GCA_026706325.1 Candidatus Aminicenantota bacterium | reverse complement strand
GCCCCGTGAGGCCCTCGTCCGGATGCTCCTCGATTTCAATGCCCGGGTGGGCTCGGGCTCCTCTACCCGCGAGAACATTGAGAAGCTGCGGGATTCCGGCACCGTGGCCGTAGTCACGGGCCAACAACTGGGCCTGTTCGGCGGACCGGCCCTCTCCGTCTACAAGGCGCTGACCGCCGTGGGCCTGGCCCGGATCCTGGAGGCGGGAGGGTACCCGGCGGTTCCCGTCTTCTGGCTTCCTTCCGACGACTCCGATTTTCTGGAGTCCCGTTCCACCGCCTTCTTCGATCCGCAAGGATCGCTGCTTCGGCTGGGGTATTCCGGTCCCTCCCCCCCTTCGGCGACCATGGTGGGCACGGTTTCGTTGGAAGCGACCGGCGATCCCCTGAAGAGGCTCCAGGACGGCGCTCCCGTTTCCGAATATGGGGAAGCGGTCCTCCAGACCCTCGAATCGGCCTACGCGCCTGGTACGTTCTTTACCGATGCCCAGGGCCGGTGGCTCGCCCGCCTCTTTCGCAACCAGGGACTCATTCTCTTCGACGCGCTCCACTCCGGATACAAGGATGCGTTGAGACCGGTCTTCGAGACGGCGGTCCTGGAGCGGAAGCGTCTGATCCGCTCCTTGCAAGCCCGGGGCCGGAAGCTGGAGGCGGAAGGTCACCGGGTGCAGGTGCCTGTGGATGGCTCCGAATCACTCCTCTTCTGGCTCGAGGAGAGACGGCGTTACAAGTTGGACTACCGGTCGGGAGCCTATTGGAGTCGCGGAAGCCGCTCTCTCCGGCTGCCGCCGGAGGAACTGCTGGACCGGATACGAACCGGAACCGGAGAGTTCGGTCCCAACGTGCTGTTGCGGCCCATCATTCAGGATCATCTTTTCCCTACCGTGGCCTACGTGGGAGGGCCGGCGGAGGTCGCCTACTTCAGCCAGGTCGGCGCCATCAGTCCCTACTGGAAGATTCAATGCTGCGTGTTCCCCAGGGCCGGGGTCACTGTAGTGGACCGGAAGTCCCAGCGGCTGCTGAAGAAGCACTCGCTGGATCTGGTCGAGCTGCTCTCCCTGGGCGCCACCCGCATCACCCAACGCGTCGCCAGGACCGGAGCATCAAAGCAGGTCCTGGACGAGTTCGACCGGGTGACCGACGTGGTCCGTGAGAGCCTGACCCGGCTGCAGGGGGACATTGTCCGCGTGGACCCGAGTCTCGGCAAGATGGTCCCCCGGGCTTGGAAACGAGTCTTCTATCAGATGGATAGGGTGGAGAAGCGATTCCTGGAAAACTACCGGACCCGCGACCGCGTCGCCGGCCGCCATCTGGACCATCTCCAGACCCGTCTTCATCCCCAGGGGAAACTGCAGGAACGGGTCGTCAACTTCAACCAATTCCTGATGGAGGAGGGACCCGGGTTCATCGACGGCCTGTTGGAAACGATCGACCCTTTCTGCATGGACCACCAGGTGATCCATGTTTGAACCTGAACCAGTCGACGTACTCGCCGTGGGGGCGCATCCCGACGACGTCGAGCTGGGATGCGGCGGGACGCTGCTTCGCCTGAAGTCGCTGGGCCGCCGCACGGGCGTCGTGGACCTGACGCGCGGCGAACTGGGAACCCGCGGCACCATGGAGACCCGGGCCCTGGAATCCCGCCGCGCGGCTGCTCTCCTGGGGCTGGAATTCCGGCTGAACCTGGGCCTGAGGGACGGGAACCTGAGTCCCGACGAAGAGAGCCGGTTGGCGTTGATTCGAGTGATCCGGAAGTGCCGACCCAAACTGGTCATGACACACTCCAAGTGGGGCCACCCGGACCATGGCAAGGCTTCAATCCTGGTCGAGGAGGCGGTTCATCACGCCGGCCTGGCGGCCATCGACACGTCGCAACAGCGTTTCCGTCCACGGCGGATCGCCTACTGGACCCATTTCGATGAGCCGGTCGCACCCCACGTCGGAGTGGACATTTCGGACCACTACGAGCAGAAGGAGCGCGCTTTGCGGGCCTTTGCGTCGCAGTTGCATCGACCGGACTCGAGCGAGCCCGCCACCTATCTCAGCGATCCCCGGTTCCTGGAACGGATCCGAAGTTTCCACATGCACGTGGGGAGTCTAGTAGGATGCTCCTTGGCGGAGGGTTTCCTCATGTCCCGGCCGCCCCGGATCGGGGATCTGGCCGATTGCTGAATTGAAAGGGAATTATAAAGACTAGTTGATGTGCGTTGACCAATGTCATACCAATTGAGTAGTAGTCTACCCAGTGGAATCTCACGCGACTTTCCAATGCCGCGCGAAACTCTCCAAGAATGGAGTGCGGCGTCTCGACTGGATTCGGTCCGTCTTGAACCGTCTCTACAACTCCGCCCTGGAGGAGCGAAAGAACTCCTGGGAGAAGGACAGGAACAGCGTTTCACTGTATGACCAGATGAAGGGGTTGACCCGGAAGCGCAAGGCCGACCCGGAAGGACTGGGGTCCATTGCTGTCAAGGCCGAAAGGGGAATGTTGTTTCGATTGGACCGGGCTTACCAGGCGTTCTTTCGTCGCTGCAAGGCGGGGGAGAAGCCGGGGCATCCCCGCTTCCGGCCCATCGCTCGGATGGAGACCATCGACTTTGTGGACCCGAAGACGACGATGGTGAAGAAGCGCAAGCGCGGATTCGCGATCCGGATCAAGGGGTTCCCCACGATTCGGTTGTTTCCCACTCGGCCCTTGCCCGAAGGCGAGCTGAAAGCCTTGCGGATCGTCCGCAAGCCGAATCGGGTTTACGTCGATCTGGTCTACGAGGTCGAGAAGGAACCGTTGCCGGAATGCCCGTCTGCGGTGGGCATTGATCTTGGAGTTCGCAAACGGGCCACATTGTCTACCGGGGAGCGCATCGAACGGAACCGGAAAGACTGGCCGGAGATCCGCCGGCAACAGAGAAGGATCGCCAGAAGCAAGAAGGGATCGAACCGCCGAAAGAAACGGGTCCGTCAACTGGCACTGCTCCGCTACCGGGAGAAAGTCAGGAACCGGAATGCGTGCCATCGGCATACAACCCGAATCATCCGGGAGCATGGCCGGATCGCCGTCGAGAACCTGAACGTCAAAGGCATGACCACGAAGGGTTTGAACAAGAAGGGCCTGAATCGTGAGATTGCGACTCAATCCTGGGGCATCTTCCGCAATCAACTCCATTACAAGGCAGAATGGGCCGGGCGGGAGTTCGTGGAAGTGGACCCAAAATACACGTCGCAGGACTGTCACCGGTGTGGCGTCAGGAATCGACCTGGGAGGAGCGAGACGTATCGCTGCTTAGCCTGCGATCTCAGAATGGACAGGGACCACAACGCGGCCCTGAACATTCTCAGGGCCGGGAATATTGTCCTGGGCGCCGGAACGTGGGCCAGCAGGCCGAGCGTGGCGCCAGAACTGTAAAGTGTCAACTGCACTTTATAATTCCCAATTGAAAGACCGCCGCCCCCCGGCCGCTACGGGAACGAAACCGAGATGTTCGATCGCCAGTCCCGAGTCTACGGCAACCTGCTTCAGGCAGCGGACATCGCCGTGGCCTTTCTGGCCTTGACCCTGGCCTATTTCTCCCGGTCCATTCTTGTGGGATGGGCGCCGGCCTCCATCGCGCCCGCATTCCATCCGGAACTGCTGCCCTATTCCCACTATCTGCTCTATCTGTTGGCCGTTTTGCCGATTTGGATTCCCATCCTCCGGATCACCCAACGATACTCCCGCTTTTACCAGGTCTCCGCCTCCCAGCACCTCTTCCGCATCGGCCGCTTCGTCTGCGCCGCGGGTCTCGCCGTGGGCTTCTTCGTCTTCTTGTTCAACCTGGATGTCAGCCGGCCCGTCTTCTTCATCTTCATCGGACTCTCCGGTCTTTTCCTGGGTTTGAACCGCATTGTGCTGCATTGGATCTTGAGGACCCGGAACGTCAACGAGCACCATCAGGTCAGGATCCTGATCGTGGGAATCGACTCCCGGGCCAAGTCTGTCAGCCAGGTTCTGGACCGGTTCCGAAAGTGGGGCTACCGTGTCGTCGGACATCTGGCCCCTGATGAACCATGGAAAGAGGTTCCCGGAATCCGGATTCTGGGCTCGCTGGAGGATCTTCCCGGCCTGCTCATGGACCGTCTGGTCGTGGACGAGATCATATTCGTGGGCGCACAGCCGGAGGACACCCGGCAGTTTCAGGAGGTGCTTGGATTCTGTGAGGAGCTCGGAATCCGGACCCGGATCGCCGCGGACTTTTTCCCCACCTCCATTTCCAGACTGTCGCTGGATTATCTGGAGGAGCTTCCCCTCATCACATTCTCGACGGCCCCGGACCAGAGCGTGGCCCTGGTGGTCAAGAGGGTCATGGATTGTGTGCTGGCCTCGGCTCTGTTGGCGCTGGCGGCTCCCTTCATGCTCCTGACCATGGCGCTGATCAAGTTCACCTCATCCGGATCGGTTTTCTACCGCCAGGTCAGGCGCGGCCTCTACGGCCGGGAGTTCAGCCTGGTCAAATTTCGCACCATGGTGGAGGGAGCCGAAGACCAGCTCCGGGAGCTCCGGCATCTCAATGAGATGGACGGCCCGGTGTTCAAGATGCGCAAAGATCCCCGGGTGACTCCCCTGGGGCGCATTCTGCGCAGGTACAGCATCGACGAGCTGCCGCAACTGGCCAACGTGGTGAGAGGCGAGATGAGCCTGGTCGGCCCCCGGGCCCCGTTGCCCGAGGAGGTCCGGCACTATTCCCGGAGTCAGCGGCGGCGGCTGAGCGTCAAGCCGGGCATCACCTGCCTCTGGCAGATCTCCGGCCGCAACGAACTGGATTTCCAGAAATGGATGAAGCTGGATCTCCAATACATCGACCAGTGGTCCTTGAAGCTCGATCTCTGGATTCTGCTCAAGACCATCCCGGCCGTCGTCTGGGGCCGCGGCGCCAGCTAGCCGGCTGGTATCACCCCGGTCTTCCCTCACGCCTCACTGCCGACTCCGATCGCCTCATCCTGGTACTGGAGTTGGTACAACTTGTAGTAGAGCCCCCGCAGCTTGAGCAGTTCCTGGTGGGTGCCCTCTTCCTCGATTCTGCCCTGGCGGAGAACGACGATGCGGTCGCAGTTCTGGATGGTGGAGAGGCGGTGGGCGATGACGATGGAGGTACGTCCCTCCATGAGCGTGTTCAACGCGTCCTGGATGAGAATCTCGGTCTCCGTGTCGACCGACGAGGTGGCCTCGTCCAGGATCAGGATTCTGGGGTCGTGAGCCAAGGCGCGGGCGAAGGCCAACAGCTGCCTCTGTCCCACGGACAACGACGCGCCCCTTTCGGTCACCGCCGAGTCGAGTCCCCGCGGTTTCTCCCGGATGAAGTCCAGGGCATTGACGTGGCGCACCGCCTCCGTCACTTGGGACCGGTCGATGGGAGCCCTCCAGAGCCGGACGTTCTCTTCGATGGTGCCGCTGAAGAGAAAGACATCCTGGAGCACGACCGCCATCCTGCGCCTCAGTTCCCCCGGGTCCAGGTGGGAGATGGGGATTCCGTCGATGAGAATGTCCCCGTTCCGGACGTCGTAAAACCGGCAGATCAGGTTGATGAGAGTGGTCTTTCCCGCGCCGGTGGGTCCCACGATGGCCACTCGTTCGCCAGGGGCAATCCTCAGGCTCAGGTTCCGCAGGACCGGCGTATCTTCCTTGTAGGCGAACGTCACGTTGCGGAACTCGATGGCTCCGCCGCCCGGCGGCAGCGGTGAGGGCTTCGACGGAGGCCGAACCTGGGCCCGCGTGTCCAGGAGCTTGAAGATCCGTTCCGAGCTGGCCATGGCGCTCTGCAGGATGTTGAACTTTTCGCTCAGGTCGCTGATGGGCTTGAAGAAGCGCTCCGAATACTGAAGGAAGGCCACGAGCGTTCCCAGGGTCAGGACTCCGTCCAGCACCCGGCCGCCTCCGTACCAGAGGATCAGGGCGATGGCCAGCGCGCCCACCAGGTTGATCACCGGATAGAAGACGGCGTAGTAGAAGATGGATTGAATATTGGCCTGCAGGTGCTCCCGGTTCCGTTCCCGGAACTGGCCGAACTTGCGGTCCTCCTGGACGAAGACCTGCACCACCGGCATGCCGGTGATGTTCTCTTGGAGGAAGGCGTTGATCTTGACCACGCAGGCCCGGACCCATCGATAGGAGCCTCGAACCTTGATCTTGAAGATCATGGTGGCCACGAAGATGAGGGGCAGGACGGAGAAGGTGACCAGGGCCAATTGCCAATCCCGCCAGAGCATGACCGTCACGATGCCGCCAAGCAGGAAGATATCCCCGAAGATGCTCACCACGCCCGCGGTGAAGAGCTCGTTGAGCACGTCCACGTCGTTGGTCACGCGGGTGATCAGGCGACCCACCGGATTCCTGTCGAAATAGCCGACGTGCAGCGTCTGGACGTGTCTGAAGATCTGGACCCTCAGATCGTGCATGACCCGCTGCCCGGTCCAGTTCATCAGCCAGGTCTGTGCAAAAGTGCAGCCGAATTGCAGAATCAGGAGGCCCAGGTAGAGCAGCGCCAGATACGTGAGCCCGGTCCGGTCGCCGATGCGGATGTGGTCGTCGATGGCGATCAGGGTCAGGAGCGGACCCGCCAGTTGCAGGGCCGACACCAGCAGAAGCAGCGCGACCGACGCGCCCACGACCCAGCGGTAGGGTTGCAGATATCCCAGCATCCGCCGCGCCAATCGCCCGTCGTAGACTCGGCCCAGGATCTCGTCCTGGTCGTACTCGATCATGCGATTCCCAGCTCCTGCTCCAGCAACTGCTTTCGGTGCATTTCGGCGTAAGGACCCGCGGTCCGGAGCAACTCGCTGTGCCTTCCTTTCTGTACGATTCGTCCCCGGTCCAACACCAGGATCTGGTCCGCCCCCTTGACCGTCGAGATGCGGTGGGAGATGAGGATGGTGGTTCTTCCGGAGATGACGGGAGCGAGCCGCTTCAGGATCTCCTCTTCCGTGTAGGTGTCGACGCTGGAGAGCGAGTCGTCGAGAACCAGGATCTTGGGGTCCGTCAGGAGCGCTCTCGCAATGGTCATCCGCTGTTTCTGTCCACCGGAGAGGGTCAGGCCTCTCTCACCCACGAAGGTGGCCATCCGGTCGGGGAAGCGTTGAATCTCTCCCAGGATGTTGCTGGTGCGCGCAGCCTCCCGGATGGCTTGGTCGGAGGCTTCGGTTGCTCCGAACGTCAGGTTGTCCCGGATCGATTCGGAAAAGAGGAACGTGTCCTGGGGAACGCAGCCGATGCTCCGGCGCAGGTGGGTCAGGGAAATGTCGTTGACGTCCCTGCCGTCGATGAGGATCCGACCTCTGGGCACTGGGTAGAGGCGGCAGAGCAGATGCACCAGGGTGGATTTTCCGCTGCCGGTGCTGCCCACGATGGCGAGTGTGTCCCCCGCGGGCAGCTCGAAATCCAGGTTCTTCAAGACCGGTGCCCCGTTGTAGGAAAAGGTGAGATTTTTGACTTCCACCCGGCCTTCGATGGCCTCGGCCGGAAGGCCGCCATCGTCCAGCACGTCCGGTTGGGTCGCCAGGATCCGGTTGATCCTGCCCATGGACGCCGACCCCCGCTCGAAGGTGTTGATGACCCATCCCAGGGCGATGGTGGGCCAGGTCAGACGGGCCAGATAGAAGATGAGCGAGAGCAGGGCGCCGAGGGACAGGGCCCCGTCCATGACCTGCCTTCCTCCATGCCAGAGGAGAAAGACGGCCGACAGGCCCAACAGGAAGGCGAGGAGGGGATAGAAGATCCCCCAGATTTTGACCAGGGCCATGCTCCGCTTCATGTATTCCCGGTTGGCGTCTCGAAACCGTCTCACGAAGGCGGACTCCTGGTTGTAGGCCTTGACGACCCGGATCCCCGAGACGTTCTCCTGAACCAGGGTTGTCAGCATCGAGAACTGTTCCTGGATCTTTTCGAATCTCTGGTGGATCTTGCGCCCGAAGAACTTGACGCAGTAGGAGACCAGCAGGAGGGGGCCCAGGGTCAGAAGAGCCAGGCCGGCGTCGGTTCGAATCAGTATGGTGACGGTCAGCAGGACCATGAACAGGGTGTTGACCGAGTACATGATGCCCGGTCCCAGCACCATTCGAACGGCGCCCAGGTCGTTGGTGGACCGCGCCATCACGTCTCCCGTGGAATGCCGCTGGTAGAAAGAGGGTGTCAGCCGCTGCAGGTGCCGGAAAAGGTCGTTGCGCAGGTCGAATTCGATCCGGCGGGAGACGCCGATGAGGATCCACCTCATCAGGTATCGGAAGAGGCCCTCGGCACAGCTCAGGGCCAGCAGCAGTCCGGCGTAGCGGAGCAGGAGGCCGGAGTCGGCTCCCTCGGTGAGATCATCGACCGCCCATCCCAGGACCTGGGGCGTGATGACCACCGCCACGTTGGTCATGAGGACCATCGCGACACCGGTGGCGATGCGGGCGCGGTATTGCCTCAGGTAGGGGATCAAGGTGGCCAGGGCCCACGCTCGACCGGCTCCGGCTGGTTCAGGGGGCATCGAATCCCCGGATGTGCGGCGTTTCGACACCGTCGGGGTCGACGAAGGCCACCTCGTACCCGTAGAGCTGGGAAGGGGACTTCTGCGAGAATTTCATGTCGAAACTGCCCGAAGACTCGGGAGTCAACACGTCCGGCTTCACCTTTGCCATGATTTCTTCCAGGAGCTCGTCATCCTGTCCCCAGATCCGGACGCGCGCCGAGATTCCTTTGAGAGGAAGCTGTCCCTGATTCCAGATCTCCCCCTTGAGGGAGAATCCCGTAAAGAACCGATCGTAGGAGAGGGCGACCAGTCTCAGAGGCGCCGTTTCGATGGACTCGACCCCGGTCCAGTTCTTGAGGTAGGGGATTGGCACGAAGCTCACACCCACGAAGGAGCCGACGGCCAGCAGGATGGAAAGCAGCATGACCTGGAAGACGATGCGGAACTCGTTCCGGGTGGCGGTCCAGGGTTCGGTCCGGCCCGGCTTGCCGGAGGTCTCTTCGAGTTTCTCCCGGTAGTATCGATCGAACTCCTCCCGGAAATAGTCCTTGAGACTGAATTTTCGGGCGCGGATGCGATATCGGACCACCAGCAGGAATATCAGGAAGGAGACGAGGAAGACCCAGAGAGCGACCTGAAGGGGAAAGTCCATGATTCGCAGGACGGGATGATCCATCGGATTTCAGCAGTCGTGGAAAAAGTCTTGACGCCTTAGGCCGGTGCGGAATCGCAAACCAAGGTGTTGTCCGCGAAAACCTGCTCCCGGCGAAGACGCGCCGCCGCCATGATCGCGCCGGCGTCTCTGGCTTTACGTCCCCTCAATTTCCGGGCGGCTTCGCCGGCGCGCGGCCCTCCCCGATGGGAGGCAGACCCAGAATACCCTTGCGGCGCTTGTCCAGGGAAAAGTCGGCGCCGTACAGGGTTTGTCCGAATGCGGTCAGCAACTGCTTCTCCACCCGGCCGGTGGAATCGATTTCCACCCACTCCTCACGGCCCAGAAAATCGCGTTTGAGTGCCTGGATGTCACTGTCGACGGTGACCCTGGTCTGGCGCTCCCGGATCAGGCTCACCGACAAATCGTAACGGTAGCGAACCCGAACCCACTCCCCGTCAGGCAGCCGGGGGCGGACTCCGATCTTGTCGAGATGGCCGGCCGTCAAGGGACCCGACATGTAATTCCGGTATCCGGTCACGATCTCGCCCCTGCTCCTGTCCTTCTTGACCAGCTCCCATTTCTCGCGCTGCAGGACTTCCAGCATGGCCTTCCACGCCGCGGGAAACGGGACGCCCAGGCGCATCGGGGGTTCGAATCTCTTTTGCGCCTTGACCTCGGCGGCGGTCAGAGCCAGGAGGGTCAGTGACGTCCAGACCAGCTTGTGTCCCATACAACTGGTTGACAGTCTACCAGCAAGCACCTGACTGCTGAACCGATTGGAGGGGGCGAGTCGTGGTTTTCCAATCGGATCTCAGCGCTGGTAGCGGCGCACGGCCCGCTGGTGCTCCCGGTAGCTGGTGGAAAAGACGTGGCTGCCGTCGTTGCGGGAGACGAAATAGAGGTGCCTGACCGGGGCCGGGTGGAGGGCGGCGTCGATGGATGCGGTCCCGGGGTTGGCGATGGGGCCGGGAGGGAGTCCCGCGTAGAGATAGGTGTTGTACGGGGAGTCCAGGCTCAGGTCGCTCTTGTGAAGCACTCCGTCGTAGTCGCCGCTCTTCCGGATGGCGTAGATGATCGTCGGGTCGCAGTCCAGCTTGATGTTCCGCCGAAGCCGGTTGTGAAACACGGCGGCAACCAGAGCCCGCTCCGCAGGGAGCGCGGCCTCCTTCTCGATGAGTGAGGCCAGGGTGATCACCTCCCGGATGGTGAGGTCCAGGTCGTCGGCGCGCTTCTGCCGCTGGGGGGTCCACACCTCCTTGAAGCGGGTCACCAGCGTGGAGACCAGCGTCAGCTCCTGGTCTGAACGCGTGAAGTGGTAGGTGTCGGGGAACAGGTAGCCCTCCAGGTCCGTGGCCTCGGGGTCCAGGCCGCCCAGCAGGTCGATGCGGCCGGCGAGAGGCTCCAGCTCGTGCCGCCGTCCCAATCCTTCCTGGACGAAACGGTCGATGATCTCGTCCAGGGTCATTCCTTCGGGGACGGTGATCCGATACTGGTGAACCCGGCCCTCCCTCAGGACCTGCACCACTTGGGTCAGGCTGGCGGGATTCTCAAAAAGGTATTCGCCCGCCTGGAGAGGATCGGAACCACTCCACCGGACATAGGCCGCAAAGACGAGGCCGGACCGAATGACGTCCGCTTCCTGGAGCATCCGGCCGATGCCTCTCACCGACGCTCCGAAGGGCACGGTCAGTAGCCGGCCGTCGGTCGTACTCCCCAGATGAGGTTCGCTGATGCGGGCGTCCCACCAGTTGGACGCGGCCCGGGCCATCGCAGCCAGAATCAGGGCCGCGACCAGCAGTCGGCGGATCACCCCCGCGGTCCGGGAAAAGCCCTGTCTTCCAGGTACCATTTCAGAATCACCGCTGCCGAGAACTCGTCCTTCTTCTGCCGCCTCTGGTGGGGCGGGACCCCCAGTTCCCGCATGACCGATTCGGCCTCCTTGGTCGACAGGCGTTCGTCCATCCACTCTACGCGAACCGTCCCCTGTCCGCGCAGCCGGGTCACCAGGGGGATGGCGGCTTGCGCGACGGAGCTGGGCCGGCCGCTCAGATGCCGGGGTTGCCCCACGATCAGCCTCTCCACGCGGTATTCCCGCAGGAGTCTGGTGATCCTCGCCACATCCTCCTCCAGGCTCTTCCGTTCGAACGTGAGCAGTGGACGGGAGGTCAACTTCAGGGGGTCGGTGACGGCGACTCCGCACCGCTTGGAACCCACGTCCAAGGCCATCCATCGGGTCATGGCGCCGTTGGATTCCTCCTACCCGTCCGGTCTCCGGAAGTAGTGTCCCAGGGAGTCCCAACTCAGCCAGTGATCGGGATAACGGCGAATGTCCCGTTCCAGCATTCCTACCAGCTCCTGCATGAATTGCGCCCGGTCGGCGGTCGGACGAAATGAGTCGGTCACTTCGGATATTTCGATCTCCTGATCTCCTGTCGTTTGGCTTCTGTGGATCGTCCAATGAAACAGGCGGGATCCGGTGGTGAAGAAGAGGCTGGCGATGCCGTTGGGGAACCAGGCGCGGCGACCGAAGAACCTCACCTCCGTCGTGTATTTGGGGTTGACCAGGGTGGGTAAGACGTCGATCAGCATCATGACGACCCCGCCGGCTCGAAGCTTCTCCACCAGCCGGGAGTAGTTCCCGCGACCTGTTATGGTAAGCGGATGCCCGATGGCCGTTTCGATCCAACGGACCCGCTTCCTGCTGTAGCGGAGCAATGCGGGGTGCAGGGGATTGTCTTCGGGCTCGATGGACCTTGCGACGATGTCCATGTGGACTCCGCTCTTGCCGGCGAAGACGAGGAAGAGGCCGGTGCTCCCCATGTGGCTGGAAAAAAGGAGAACGCCGTCCCCGGAGGATGCGGCTTCCTTCAGGGTGTCCAGTCCGGTGCAACGGACGAAGGATTGGAGATGGCTCAGCGGCTTGGAATACCAAAACGCCTCCATCGTGTCGCGGGATTCGACTTGGTAGTGGCCGATGACGATCCGACGGCGCTCACTCGCATCGAAGTGGGGAAACACGGACTCGACGTTGCGTGAGGCCCAGGTGAAGGAGTCCCGGCGCGAATAGGTAATCATTCTTCCCCGGAGGTTGGCCAAGCCGTAGGCAAGAGCGCGGGGCAACTTCGAGATGGTGGGCAGGGCCACGCCGTAGTCGGCTGCTTTGATCCAATCCATCAGACCCATGGCGAATCTGCCCGGAGAGCAAAGGAAGTAACCGGCCCGGTCAGGCGGTTTTCCATCCCGAGTCGATGTTCAGCTCTTCGCAGACCTGGAGGATCTGTCCGATGGTGGTTCCGGCCAGCGAAATCCCCTCCCGTGTTCGCCGCTCCGAGGTGCGTACCTCCAACTCGCCCGGGACGAGGATCTCACCGTCGGATTCGATGGTGCGGGAACTCTTCACGTAGCGGACGTACCGGTCGACCTCGTCGAAGAACTCGTCACGGTCCGCGAACCAGCTTCGGTCGATGACGATGGTGAACATGCCGTTGGCCAGTTGGTGGGCGTAAGCGGGATTGGTGCACGAACCGCCGGTGAGGGCTCCCGCCAGAATTTCGATCATGAAGCTCAGGACGTAGCCCTTGTGTCCCGCGATGGGAAGGATGGAACCGGGAGGATGCCGGTAGAAGAGTTCCGGATCGTTGGTGGGACGGCCCTCCGAGTCGATGAGGCACCCGTCGGGGACTCGCACGCCCTTGTGGAGAGCCACCCGGACCTTCCCCTCGGCGATCATGCAGGCGGACATGTCCATGATGAGGGGAGGGCCCTCTCGCTGAGGCACGCCGCAGGCGATGGGATTGGCGGAGAGGCGCCGGTCCTTGCCGCCGTAGGGCGCCACCAGGTTTCCCATTCCGCTGGTGTTCACGAAGTGCAGGCTGAGCATTCCCGCGGCGGTCGCCATCTCCGGCCAGTCGCCGATCCGGCCCAGGTGTCCCGTGTTCCGGAGTCCCACCATGCTGCAGCCGTGGCGCCGGGCCCGGTCGATGGCGATCTCCATGGTCTGCTCTCCGGTCGACTGTCCGAAACCGCTGTTTCCGTCCAGCACCGCGATGGGACCCCGGTCCAGGACGAACGTCACTTTCCGGTTGGGCAGGACCAGGCCCTTCTTGATCCACTCCCAATAGCGCGGAATCCGGATGACCCCGTGGGAGTCGTGTCCCACCAGGTTGCTCTTCACCAGGCGGGTGGCGATTCTGACCGCCTCCCCATCGCTGCTGCCGGCGGCGGCGAAGATACGCCGGGCCAGATCCCTCAACTCGTCGGCCGAAAAGACTCTTGATTCCATTGATTCGTTATCCCGTTAGAACCGCATTCTCCAGTTTTCCGCCTCCAGGTAGACGTCCAGGGCGACCCCCTTGAGGTAGTCGCGGCAGAAGTAGTTGAGGACACCCAGGGCCCCCAGATCCGAAGGATCGCGGACGGCGCCGGCCCAGGAGTGGATCCCCGAACCCAGGAGATCCACCGCCTTTTCCAGTTGCCCGTGGGCTCCCCGGATCCGTTTCTCGAAGCTGCGGGCGTCTTTCTGGACGAAGGCCTGTTGGGAGCGGTCGTACTCTACCCGGGCTTGGCGAACGGTCTGCACGGCTTCGATGTAGTCGACGCCGAAACGCACCTGCCCCAGAAGCTGCTCCAGGTAGCTCCGTCCCTCGGGCCGAGTCTTCTTCAGAGCGGACTCGAGCAGGGGGATGGTCTCCACGTAGTAGGCCTTCAATTCGTTCCATTCCGGCACCGGACCTTTCCGGCTGTGCCAGTGCTTTCGCATCATCCGGGTGACCGGAAAGAGGAATCCCATGGCGATCTCGTCTCCCCGGGCCGTGGCCCTTTCCAGGATCCGGTAGAATTCCAGCATCTCGGGAACGGCTTCGGAGCCGCAGACCTGTTCCACCTGGTCCCGGTAGACCGACTCGGGAGTCGCCTCCGAGGACCAGGACGCCTGGGCCAGATAGGCCGTTCCCGCTTCCAGCTTGGTCACCAGGAACTGGCGGCCGAAGAATCCGTGCACGCCATAGCGCTCCATGGCCCGAAAAATGCGATGAAGCGGCTGCGTGGGGAGCTGGGGCAGGATGCCCACGTTGTCGTCCGCCAGGGTGGCCAGGGTGGCCACCTGCCCCGGATGCTCGCTGGCAAAGGACAGCATCTCCGCGCGGCGGGCCGCCAGCGAGGTCAGGTAGTCCATGCGGACCAGGAGCAGCGATCTTTCCGGAAAGATCCTGAGCATGACCGGGTAGAACTCGTCGCTGAAGGTAGCGACCACGACGGTGGCGTCCGGATTGGCGGTCCCTTCCAGGATCCGCTCCTCGTTGAGCAGCTTGTCCAGTGTATCGGCGTTGGCGATGGCCCCCTTGAGCTCATAAAGCGGCCGGCCTGGTGCGCGGACCCCCACCGGCAGGATATTGGTTCGGGCCGATTCCTCCATCTTTTCCAGGCTGAACCGCGGTTCCAGCTTGTACTTGCGGTCCAGGCGCTTCCACATGGTCTTGTAGTACTCGCCGCCTCCCGGATTCTCGGGCTGGGTCAGGCCGTAGAAATCCGCCTCAGGATAGGTGTTGATGTGGGCCTGGATGATGGCCTTGTTCAGACCGGTGACCGCTGGATTGTCCGGAGTCATGTAGGGGAAGGCCGTGGGGTCCACGCCGTACTCGGAGATGCCCAGCCGTCCGTTGTGCGTGCCCTTCATCAACTCCCGCGGGACATACTCCCGGTCGGACCATTCGGGAAGCCGCCAGTTGAACTCGTTGGTGAACTGGTTGATCCGGAAATTGATGCCGGTCTGCATCCCCCGGCTCTTGGCGTAGGCCAGCAGGTCGTGCAGCAGCTTCTGGGCGGCGCGCACCGGTTCCTGGTAGGTCTCGGCCCCGGCCATGTCCGCGTTCACCAATTCGGTTCGGCCGCCGAAGAGTTCGCGCCCGATGGTCTCTCCGTGAATCGGCACCTTCCATCCGTAATGGAATACACCCGTCGTCTTGGGCTGGTCCCGGAACTGAAAATGGACGAAGGGCTGATGGGGATAGATCTGGCAGTACAGGACGTTGAACTTCAACTTGGCCAGTTGATCGATGAGGTGCCGGTAGTCGTCCATGCCGTAGAAAATGAGCGACGTGGCCAGGTTGTTGATGGCCCGGTAGGAGCGGAACCGGAAGCGGGGTTCCTGGACCTTGTCCAGGCTTGGGGGCGGGAACGGGGCTGGACGGGCGGGAAGCACGTCCTTTTCCAGCAGAAAACGGACCCCCAACTGTTCCAGGAAGTCGTAGACGGCCCAAAGCGTCGCCGCCGGGCTGCCTCCCCCCACGATCACCGCCGGTTTGCCGTTCCAGGAGACGGTCTTCAGGACCAGTCCCTGGTCGCTGACCCGGGGCCATCCCGTCTCGCCCATCACCAGGGAGACGGACCGGTTCGTCCCCGGGCTTCCCAGAATCAGGTTGACGTCGGCCTGAGGGGAAATCGCCGCAAGTGGAACCGCCTGGATGCCGTACAAGTCGCTCAGGTAGCGGCGCAGCTCGCGGGCGGCGTAGCGCTCCAATTCCGGCGCGTCGGATCCCAGGACGATGGCGCAGTTCGGGGGGGCAGTGGAAGCCTCTGCACGGCCGACACTCAGCACCGCGAAGGCCAGGAACAATCCGAGCGGAACCAGGACCCGGCTGTCTCCACTACGCGCGATCCGGGATTCTTGCATCAGACTCTCCTTTCCGGGGCTCAAGCAGCGGAGACGGATGCCTCCAACTCCAAGTAGTAATCGATGAGCTCGCCGGCGACACGGCCGTTGTACCGGTCCCACCGGAAATCTCCGAACCGCGTGTATTCCGTGGCGAAAATGCCTCTCCGCACCAGCAGCCGTTTTCCGAAAGCGATGGCCACCGACAGGTCCTGGTGGGTAAATCCCACTACAGGCTGGACGCGATTGAAGATTCGGATCGCTTCCTCGCGGCGGCCGCTGCGGTAACAGCGGTCGACGGCCGACCAGACCCGCACCATGGAGCATTCGGGAATCATGGCATCCACGCCCCGATCCAGCGCTTCGATCATCTGGGCGATGGCCCACCCTCCGGCCAGGAACATCTCACCTCCGCAGATTTCCCGGATGGCCGTGTACTTGGGTCCGGCCGGATTCGACTCGATTTTGAGCGAGGACAAGCTGGGAAGCACCTGGGTGAGCCGGCGGATCATTGCGGGAGTCAGACCCGGACCGGTGAAATCCAGGTCCTGCAGCATCAACGGGAAGTCCCCGGCGCCCTCGACCACCTCCCGAAAGAACGGCTCCACCCGTTCCGGTTCCTGGTACAGCTCGGTGGGCACGGCCACCAGGTACGCGGCCGCCCCGACTTCCCGGGCCAGTTGTGCCTGCTCGATGCAGACGCGAGGCCGGGAATCGGAGGCTCCCACGATGATGGGGACACGCCCGGCCACGATCCCGGCGACGCGCCGGACGATCATGGAGCGCTCATCGGCGGTGAGGCAGGCGACCTCGCTGGCCACCGCCGGAACCAGGAAACCGTTTACCCCTCCGGCGATGGCGTCCTCCACCAGGTTGTCCAGGGAGGCCTGGTCTACGGCGCCCTGGGAATCGAAGGGGGTCTGGATGACGGAGATGATGCCCTGTTGGAATGGCGGCGGGCCGGATCGGGAGTTCATTTCCGGTTCCTCCCTCCTCATCTTGCCACTACACACGCGCCGTCTTGGGATTCAGGATGCTGGGATTGTCGTCGATGGCGTAATTCTGAGCCGAGGTCCGGGGACTGCCGGAAGGCGGTTCCCCTTCGATCTCGAAACCGGCGTCGCGGATCATGCGGTAGACGGGCTGTTTGGGGTCGCCGCGAGTGGCCAGATAACCGTCCACGAAGAGGGAGTTCGCCGGATAGAGGGATAGGACCTGCAGGTGGCGGAGGTGCCCCTCCCGACCGGCAGCGACCCGGATCTCCGCCCGGGGATTGATGAACCGGAAGGCGCACAGAATCCGGAGGCAGCGGCGCGGCGAGAGTTGATCGAAGTCGTACACCGGGTTGCCCTCAATGGGAATCAGAAAGTTGACCGGGATGGAGGGGACCTCCAGCGAGCGGAGCTCGTACGCCACGTCCAGGATGTCCTCGTCCGTCTCGCCCATTCCGGTGATCATGCCGCTGCAGCTTTCCAGTCCGGCGCGATTGGCTGCTTGCAGGGTGTCGATCCGGTCCTGGTAGGTGTGGGTGCCCACGATGCTGCCGGTGTGCCGGCGGCTGGTGTTCAGATTGTGGTTGAGCCGATCCAGGCCGGCCCGCTTGAACAGGCTTGCCTTTTCGAAGTCCACCAGGCCCACCGAGAGGCAGGTCCGGATCCCCACCTCCTGGTCGATGCGGCGGATGATCCGGGCGAGCTTGGCCGCCTCCTGGGGAGTGGGTCCGCGCCCGCTGGCCACCATGCAATACCGGTAGACCCCGTGCTCCTTGGCCTCCCGGGCCTCCTGGACGATGGAT
>JAPOYZ010000477.1 GCA_026706325.1 Candidatus Aminicenantota bacterium | reverse complement strand
CCGCCATCCCATGGCGCCGAAAGCGGGGCACATCGAACCCAAGGCCACGAACGTCATCTTCCTTTTCATGTCGGGCGGACCCTCTCAGATCGACATGTTCGACAACAAGCCGCGGCTCACCGAATTGGATGGCCAAAACGTCGCGGAGGGAACGCTGGACGGCAAACGGTTCGCCTTCTTGCGAGGGACGCCCCAGGCCCTGGCTTCTCCCTACTCTTTCGGTCAATACGGTGAGTCGGGGGGCGAGGTCTCGGAGTTGCTGCCCCACCTCGCCGAGGTCGTGGACGACCTCACCATCGTCAAGTCGGTCCACGCGGAGCAGTTCAACCACGCTCCGGCACAATTGTTCATGAACACGGGGCACCATCTCATCGGCCGGCCCAGCATGGGTTCGTGGCTGACCTACGGGCTGGGCAGCGAGAGCCGTGACCTCCCGGGCTTCGTGGTCCTGCAATCGGGCCCGGTGGAGGTCTTCGCCGGCAATTCGTGCTGGGGTCCCGCCTTCCTTCCCACCGTCTACCAGGGAGTCCAGTTCCGGTCCCAGGGCGATCCGGTACTCTTCTTGTCCGATCCCGAATGGATGACCCGCAAGGCTCGCCGCCAATCCCTTGACACTCTGAAGAAGCTCAATCAACGGCAATACCAGGCCGTGGGCGATCCGGAGATCCTGACCCGCATCGCCTCCTACGAATTGGCCTACCGGATGCAGACCAGTGTCCCCGAACTGATGGACATCAGCGGCGAACCGGAGCACATCCACCGCATGTACGGGACCGAGCCGGGGAAGGAGTCCTTCGCCAACAACTGTCTCCTGGCCCGGCGCCTGGTGGAGCGGGGCGTCCGTTTCGTCCAGCTCTACCATCACGGGTGGGACCACCACGGACTGATCGCCTCGGGGTCCATCATCCACAAGGAGGGGTTGCAGACCCGCTGCCTGGAGATCGACCAGGCCTCAGCCGCCCTGGTGAAGGACTTGAAAGACCGGGGCCTGCTGGAGGACACACTGGTGGTCTGGGGCGGCGAATTCGGCCGGACTCCCATGAACGAGCATCCCGGAAAGTATCCGGGACGAGACCACCATCCGTACGCGTTCACCATGTGGATGGCCGGCGGCGGCACCAAGCCGGGAACCACCGTGGGCAAGACGGACGAGCTGGGATTCGATATCGTGGAAGATCCCGTCCATATGCACGATATGCACGCCACCATCCTGCATCTCCTGGGCCTGGACCACACGAGGCTGGTCTACAAGTTCCAGGGACGCCAATTCCGCCTCACGGACGTGAGCGGCCACGTGGTGGACAAGCTGCTCGCATAGGGGAGCGGCGACATTCTTGTCGCCGGTGGAGCGGCGGTTTTCCTACCGCCGATTGGGAGCGGCGACATTCTTGTCGCCGACAGTTAGGGGGACGGAGTCCTTCTTCTCTTCGATAGTCCGGAGCGGGCGACAGGAATGTCGCCTCCCAATGGGGGACCAACAATCCCGACTGTCCCTCAGTCAACTGAAGAGCATTTCTACTTGACCGGCAAGGCCAACCGAGCCTCCGAACTCAACGCATTCTGGAAAGCCGCCAGAGCCTCAGAGATGCCATCCCCGGAAAAACGGAATTCATCGGGGATGGCCTTCCGGCGCGCGTTTGCGCGTTTCAGCACCTCCTGTCTGAACTCGTCCTCCATTTCCGGTGCCGAGTCAGACCCCCATCCGGCTTCATCGAACGATGCCAACTCCGATTTCAAGTACTCCTTGAAGCCACGGAGAACGGTCTGCTGGCGCGTGAATTTTTCGCAGTGATGCCCCATGCCGGCCAGACGGATGCCGAGCGGCAGGAATCGAGGATGATCCTTGGCGACTTTGGCGATATAGCGCGAAAACGGCGGCAACTGCTCCGGCGTCAGGCGCCGTCTGATCCGCATGATTCCCGCCAAGAGCAGGTGCTTGCCTACCGGCTTGTAGATGTGTGGTACCGGCTTGAGGTTGTCGAGCAGGGTCAGGCAGCGGTCGAAGTAGTTCTCCAATGTCGCATCGTAGATGGTCCGGATGACCCGGAGATAACCTGCCACCAACGCCCTGGGATCCATCTCAGGCTTGAAGTTCAGGGCAGTGTCGTCGATCTCGACCGGCTTGTTCAACAGCCGATTCTCGCGCTCCAGCCGGTCCCACAGGTTGGTTCCCTTGAGGGCGGTCAGCAACCCGATCAGCGAGATCGGAATCCCGGCTGCCTGAATGAATTTGATCTGGGCGTCAAACGCGTTCTCATCGTCGTCGTCCAGGCCCAGGATGAAGCCGCCCAGAACGTGCATCCCCTTCTGTTGAATCTTGCGCACAGCCGTTAAAAGGTAGTTGTCGTCGCGCATGTCGATGTTCTGAGGCTTCTTCATCTTCTTGAGAGCCTTCGGGTTGGGCGTTTCGATGCCCAGGAAGACGGATTCGAAGCCGGCCTCGATCATGACATCCATCAAGTCGTTCATCCGAACGAGATTGACGGTCGCTTCGGTGGTCAGTGTAAAGGGATAGCGATGCTCCTTTTGCCATTCGGCGATCACAGGGAGAAGCCTTGAAACTTCCCGTTTGTTGCCAATGAAGTTGTCATCGACCAGAAAAAGCGGACCCCGCCAGCCCAACTCGTACAAATGGTCGAACTCGGCCACCATCTGTTCCGGTGATTTCGTTCGGGACACACGGCCGTACAGCTTCGTAATATCGCAAAACTCGCAATCGAAGGGACATCCCCGGGAGAACTGCAGAGACATCGAGTAATACTCGTTCATATCGATGAGGTCGTAACGGGGAACCGGAGTCAGGGTCACATCCGGCTTCCTCGGGGCGCGGTAGACGGGTTTGGCCGTGCCGGTTTCCAGGTCGCGAAGGAAGACCGGAAAGATCTCCTCGACCTCATCGAGTACGAAATGATCTATGCCCTCCATCTCTTCATGAAACGTGGTGGGATGCGGCCCGCCGGCAACGACGGGAACCTGCGCGCGGTTGCAGCGCTCAACGACCTGCTCGAGCGAGGGGCGTTGCGCAATCATGCTCGATGTGAATACGAGATCCGCCCACTTCAGGTCGGTGTCTGCGAGCGAAGTCACATTGAGGTCGACCAGGCGCAGGTTGTACCGGGATGGGAACATCGCGGCGACGGTGAGCAGGCCGAGTGGCGGATGTGTCGATTTGATTCCCATGATGTCCAAGGCGTAATTGTTGCCCCAGTAGGTGGGAGGGTGCTTCGGATAGAGGAGAAGGGCGTTGGGCACGGCTCATGAATCCTCGTTCAGTACGGGCGCGCATGCCAGCGACAGGCCGGTGTCGTCATCGCCAAGTCCGGCCTCCCAACAGAAAGCGCAGTCCAAACCCACGGCCTGGCAGTCTCCCCTTCTACCGGCAAAGGCGATCCAGCTTGCGTTTGGCTTCCTCTCCCCAACCGGCGTGGCTGTCGGCGACCCGGCCTTCCTCGTCCACCTGGATCGAGAACGGGACGAACCTCTCATCTCCCGCGAAGATCTTCTTCAGTTCCTCCTGTTCCAGCAGGTAGATTGGATAGGACACGCCCAAGTCTCGGGCATATGATTCCACGTCTGACAGCGGGACGCCCTGGTCCAGGCTGAGACCGATCACCTGGATCCCATTCTCTTCCAATTTGGCCTTGGCCGCTTCCAACTCAGGCATCTCCCGGCGGCACGGCCCGCACCAGGTGGCCCAGAGATTCACCAGGTACGACGTTCCCTTCTCCAGCGGTAGCGAGGTTTCCTCTCCGTCCGGAAGCGTCTTCAGCGCCAATTCCGGCATGGGCAGGCCCCGTTTGATTGCCAGCTTGCTCCAGAGAACCTGCTCCTCCTCCAGGGGATCCGGCAGAGCCGCCGCCGGCAGGGACACGGCCTGATAGTCCGGTTCCTCCTCCACCAGCTTCAATGAGGTGCCGGCGGGAATGGGACCGACCCGCTGGCGAACACCGGAGGGCCAGGTGACCTCCATCCATTCCGCCTCCTTGGTTTCCCCCAGCCCGAACAGGAGCCGCCGGTCGGGCTGAGCCATGAAACCGCTTCCTCCCGAAAGGATCCGGGTCTGGACCCCCAGGGGAGTCTTCACCCGGACCTGGGCCCCGAAAGCGTCCTTGCCGCTCTTCGTCCCCTCCAATTCGACGCGGATGAAGCCCTTGTCCTGCCCCACGTTGTTCCGGAACAGGAGGTGGCCCTCACCTTGGATGGTGGTGAGAAAGATATCCAGATCGCCGTCGTTGTCCAGGTCCACCGGGACGGCCGAACGTCCGTCGGAGATGGAGTCGATGCCCGAAACCCCTGAGATGTCCTGGAACCGGGTTCCCTCACGGTTCAGGAACAGGGCGTCCCGCTCAAATCCGCTGAACGAGAGCCCCTCCTCGAAGAGCAGAGCCATGTGGTTCGTCTGGTAGTCCTGGTTGCCGGCCTTCTCGTCGCCGACCGTGGACGCCACGACGTGGCGCCAGAAGAAGCTTCATGTGTCCTTCATGGACTTGCCGCTGATGAACCCGTTGGGAGAGTAGAGGTCCTCCCAACCATCGTTGTCGAAGTCCACGAAGACTCCGCCCCAGGCCCATCCGGCGACGAAGGGTCCGAACTTGCCGCTCACGTCCCGAAAGCCGCCCCCGTCCACCCCTTCGAACAGCGTGTTTCCGGCCGCCAGCTTCTTGAGGCCGCTCCGGTCTCCCCTGCCCTGGGGAAACAGCCGGTCCAGGATCCGGTTGCCGGCCGTGGAGGACATGTTGGTGACGTAGAGGTCGATCCGCCCGTCGTTGTTAAAATCCCCGAAGGAGACGCCCATGCCGTTGCCCGGGTCCAGCAGCCCCATGCTCGTGGCCCGGTCCTCGAAACGGCCTCCCAGGTTGATGTAGTAGCCGTTCTCGCCGAAGTCGTTGGCCACGTAGAGGTCGAGCCGTCCGTCTCCGTTGATGTCGGCGAACTGGGCGGCATAGCTCCACCGTTGGTCGCGGACACCCCACTCCGCCCCTGCTTCGCGGAAGCTCCCATTGCCCTGATTCAGGAAGAGCAGGTTGGGCGTCCCGTTGGAGGCGCGGTGCCAGGAGTCGGGCATGACCCGGCCGTAGCGGTTGTAGGAAGCCACGTAGATGTCGGGCCAGCCGTCCTTGTTCACGTCACCGGCAGTGGCGCTGAAACCGATGGCGTTCACCGCGATCCCGACCTCTTGCGAGATGTCGAAGAAAAGCAGTTTCCCGGAGGGCACAAGGCGGTTCTCGAACAGCATCTGCTCTCCCACCGAGGCCATGAAGACGTCCAGGTCGCCGTCGTTGTCATAGTCGAGCAGCAGCGGCGCCGTCCCCGGCGGCGTGATCGAGATCCCCGCCTTGTCGGCCACGTCCTGAAACCGGCCTCCCTGGTTCAGGTAGAGGTAGTTCCGGTTGATGCCCGTGACCACCAGGTCCTGCAGCCCGTCCTGGTTCAGGTCACCCGCAGCGGCGCCGTGATAGACGAAATCGTCGTTTCCCGGTTCGCCGTACCGGGGCAGCGAATTGGAAACTCCCGCCGGAATGCAGACCTCCGAGAAGAGGTCCGCGGACGCCCGCATGGTCCTGACCTCGTCCAGTTGGAATTCGGAGATCTGCCATTTCTCCTCCCCGGTTTGGACCGCAACCAGGCGGCCCGTTCCCTTTACCCAGAATCGGTGGCTCTTGCCGTCGCGCCCAATCACGAAGAATTTGAGATCTCCAGTGCCCTCGACTTTCGTCCTCCGTTGCCGGAAGCGGGCCCCCTTGACCTGGAAACGGGCATCCTCCACGGATGAGAAGGTCTCCAAGAAATTCGCCCAGCTCTTCATCAGTTCAGTGCGGGGCACCTTCTTCGGACGCTTGCGCGTGACGCGGGGGGCGGCGGTCGAAATCCACTTGAACTCCGAAGCCGGGACCCCGGAAAGAGCCGGCCACGGCGTCACCCTGGACGGGGACTCGAAGAATTCGCCAATCCGCTCAAGGTCCCGTTCCCGGACCGTCACCGAGAATTCCAGGAGGGAGTTGGCCAGGGACTCGGAGAGGTCCTCGGTCTGTTCCAGCTCAGCTTTGTCCAACTCAACTTCTCCCAGAGCAGGGAGTGACGCGATAAGAACCAGCAGGAGAACAGTGGGGATCCATCCCCCGCGTCGGCGAGCCGAGGGGATTCGCGGTGTGGATTTCTGTCGTGAATGGCGTTTCAAGTTGAGCCTGCCTTTGCCGTGAAAGCCGCCATTATAGCCGAAATCCGAAGCCCGCTTACGAGGTGGCAGTTAGTGGTGTCGATTGGTTCCGGGCTGTCCTATTGGAAGGTGGTACCATGCCCAGAACATTCATGAAGGCTTGGCATGACTACTTCGACAGTTGAATTGGACGTGCCGGGAGCCACGAGGATCACGGTAACAAACACTTTGCTGACGGCCGAGTTGGCTGACGGACGGGTCATCTCGGTTCCGCTCTTGTGGTATCCAAGGCTTGTCCACGCGACTGAAGACGAACGAAATAACTGGGAGCTTCACGCCGGGAGCCGGCACATTCACTGGGCGGACCTTGACGAGGACATCAGTGTGGAAGGGTTGCTCGCCGGCCGCCGGTCGGGAGAGAGTCAGGCATCCCTCAAGCGGTGGCTTGGAGCCAGACTGGCGGGGCGCGGCTTTACACTCCACGAACTCCGGCGCGAAGACTGAGTGTCACGCAATGAGAGTCATCGCGGGATTGGAAGGAGCGTTGCGATAGGGACTCCGCTTTCGTTCGCCCCACCTGTCGATCGTTTGTCGGTCCCATGAGCCACTCCGTTCGCCGGCACCTGCATCTTGAAATCGATGAGTACGACGAGATCATCCGGCAGTTCATTCCCGGCTACGATCAAATGCTGGAGCAGGTTGCCCGGGCAGTCGCACTCAGCGGGCCCGAGAGGGTGCTGGACCTGGGCGCCGGGACCGGGGCCCTCTCGGAGGCGATCCTGCAAAAATGCGGGGAGAGCGTGGTCGAGTTGATCGACGTCGACGACGAAATGTTGGCTCGCGCCCGGACGCGGCTGCAGCGTTTCGGCGAACGGGTGCGCCTGAGAAGGCAGTCGTTTTACGACACCCTTCCCCGTTGCGACGCCGTTGCAGCATCTCTGGCGTTGCATCATGTGCCGGACCTGGACGCCAAGGCCCAGCTCTATGGACGCATCCATGAGGCGTTGGCCCCGGGCGGCGTGTTCGTCAACGGCGACGCGACCATGCCGGACGATGTCGCCCACAGGGCTGCGGACTACGCGGCCTGGGCGGCGCACATGGTCTCGCGCGGGATCCCTGAAGAGCGCGCCTACCGGCACTTCGACGAATGGTCGGATGAAGATACGTATTTTCCGTTGGAACGCGAACTGGAGGCCATGACCCGCGGCGGATTCGACGCCGGATGCGTCTGGAGTCGAATCCCGATTTCAGTGCTGGTCGGCCGGAAACGATCCGGCGGCTGAACCGTTCTCACCAGCGGCGGTTCTGCTGTCCCGAGGATTTAACGATGACGAAATCATGGCCGGTTTTCCTGGCAACGATTCATATGACCACGGTGTTGGTCCTGGGGACAGTTGGAATGGGTACCCCGGCACGGTCCCGGGAGAAACCGATCCCGCTGGGAGGCCACCGGCAGCTCTTCGTCGACGACTTCCTCATCGACGAATCAACCGGCGTCGAGCTCAGGTTGAACCAGCCAAGGAAGTATGCGGGCAACCCGGTCCTGGCGAGGGTACCGAAAGGAGAGGCGGCTTGGGAGGCGGGCATGCCGGTCGCCTTTTCCAGCGTC
Organism: Candidatus Aminicenantota bacterium; assembly: GCA_026706325.1. Taxonomy (GTDB): domain Bacteria; phylum Acidobacteriota; class UBA6911; order RPQK01; family JAJDTT01; genus JAJDTT01. Next base: position 9,838 of record JAPOYZ010000477.1, on the reverse strand, counting down.
CTCTACGATCCGGCCGATGGCCTCTTCAAGCTCTGGTACAGCCTGCACGCCGGCAGCGGAGGGGACGAACTGGCGGTCCTCTGCTTCGCCAGGAGCAGCGACGGCATCCGGTGGGACAGGCCGAGGCTGGGAAAATTCGAGTACCGGGGAACGACGGAAAACAACATCGTCGTGCCTCACGGCGGCTTGGCCAGCGGCGTCTTCCTGGACCTGCACGAGGCGGACCCGTCGCGGCGTTTCAAGATGCTGCACATGCGGGAAGACTACAAGATCTACGCCTCCCATTCGGCGGACGGCCTGGACTGGATTCCGTACAACGACGGCAAGGCCGTCTTCTTCGAACCTCCCGGCCACGACAGCCATATGATCGCCTACTGGGACGAAGATCTCGGCCTTTACGTCGGGATCATCCGGGACCGCACCGGCAGGATCTCCCAGGTGCGCCCGCGGCTGGTGAGCGACCCGGAGGCTCGGGCCGGTTGGAGGCGCTACTGGGACCCCCGGAGAAACCGCGCTCCCGAGAACCACAGCATCCGGCGAGTCGGCCAGATCCTGAGCCGCGATTTCGTGCACTGGTACGACTATCGGGTCATCGTAGGACCGGACGCGGAAGATCCTCTCAATCGGGACCAGTTCTACAGCATGGAGGTCATGACCTACGAAGGCCTTCGCATCGGCCTGATCACCGTCTTCAGCTACGACCCCGACTACTGCCGGGGCGCCGTGCAGTTGACCTCCAGCCGGGACGGACGGACGTGGGACCGCGCCGGAAACCGGGAGGTGTTCCTGCCACTTTCAGATCGGCCCGGCGATTTCGATTGGGGCGCGCTCTACGCCTTACAGGGTCCCTTCGTCCACGACGACGAAATCCGGATCTACTACCACGGTGCCGGTTACGATCACAATGAAACCCTTCCTCCGGGGATCGACGGATTCCCCAACGGCATCGGATTGGCGAAACTGCGGTTGGACGGGTTCGTATCGGTCCAAGCGGGCAGGCCGGGCGGAAGCCTGACCACCAGGAGCTTCACCTTCGCCGGAGATGAACTGGTGGTCAACGCCGATGCCGGGAAGGGCCGTCTCCTGGTGGAGGTCCTGGACCCAGGGGGGAACCCCGTTCACGGCTACACCCGGGAGGATTGCGATCCCCTTGGGCAAGACGGTCTCCGCCAGAGGGTGACCTGGAATGGGCGCTCCGCCGTCAGATCCCTGGCCGGAAAGCCGATCCGGCTGCGTTTTCACCTCCAAGAGGCCAGCCTCTACTCGTTCGAGTTTCTGGTGACGGACGCCACCGGCGGTGGAAAGGCCCGGTAGGACCGGCGGCGAATCAGGTTCCCCGGACGTCGGGAAACTTGAAGACGGTCCGCGACTCGTAGGTCTCACCCGGTCTCAGGATCGTTGAGGGAAACTCGGGCCGGTTGGGTGAATCCGGATAGTGCTGGGTTTCCAGGCAGAAGCCGGAGCGCTGCTCGTAGACGCGTCCACCCTTGCCGGTCAGCGTCCCGTCCAGGAAGTTGCCGGTATAGAGCTGGACGCCGGGCTCGGTCGTGTGAACTTCCATGACGCGTCCCGTCATCGGTTCCCTGACTCTTGCCGCCAGCGACGGACCCTCGTCCCCCTGGTTCAAGACGAAATTGTGATCGTACCCGCCTCCGATCTGGATCTGCTCATAGGGAGAATTGATCCGGGCCCCGATGGGCATCTCGGTCCTGAAGTCGAAAGGGGTGTCCTCCACCGGCCGGATCTCCCCCGTGGGGATGAGTTCGGCGTCGTTGGGAGTGAACGCCGAGGCGTTCAACTCCAGGATGTGCCGTAGTACGTTTCCCGTCCCCTGCCCCGCCAGGTTGAAGTAGGAATGCTGGGTCAGGTTGATGGGCGTAGCCCGGTCCGTAGTGGCGCGATAGTCGCAGACCAGTTCGTTGTCGTCGGTCAGGGTGTAGGTCACCTGGACGTTCAGCGTGCCGGGGTACCCTTCCTCTCCGTCCGCGCTGGTGTACTCGAGGAGGATGCCGACACCGTTGTCGTCCTCGACGGGCCGGTCCCGCCAGACCACCTTGTCGAATCCCTTGATGCCGCCGTGGATGTGGTTGTCCCCGTTGTTCCGGGCCAATTTGTACTCGACCCCGTCCAGCGTGAAACGGCCGTTGGAAATGCGGTTGGCGTAACGTCCCACCAAGGTGCCGAAGTATGGGTGCTTGGCGAGATAGCCTTCCAGGGAGTCGAATCCCAGAACGATGTCGTCGAAGTTGCCGTCCCGGTCGGGGGTCCGGAGTGAGACGATGATGCCGCCGTAAGTGATGACCCGGACCTCGATGCCGGAGGAATTCGTCAAGGTGTAGATCCGGACGCTCTCGCCGTCGGGAGTGGTCCCGAAGTCGGCGGAAGACAGGCTCGGTGAGAAAAGGCGTTCGGACTCCATGGTTTCCTTCGATTCTTCAGGAGGCGGGCCACAGGAAAGGGTCCCGGCCAGGACCATCAGAGAGACAACACCCGCGACCACCGAGCAGCATCCGCTCTTGATGGCATCCATCCTTCCCTCCTTGCGAGGCCGCGAAAAAAGCCGTTCCCATAGGGTTTGACTACACAGCATCGAGACCCTATCCGAACACCGGCGGCAGCGCAAACCGGCGCTGCCGGGATCTCGTGCAAGTTATTGATCCAACTCCGGCAAAGTGCGTCGAAGACAGGAAGATATGCTATCGTTTGGGCGCGGGTACGATACGTGCTGATTCCCTGTACCATCGCGATTCCGAACCTCAGGCTTCGCCTCCTGGCCATTCTGTTTCTGCTGCCGATCCTGGTCCTTGCCAATGGCCGCTCCCTCCTCTCGGCGCCATCCGGCGCCAAGGCCGACCGCGAGGCCATGGAGTTCTTCGAAACCAAGGTCCGCCCTCTCCTGGTCGAAAACTGCTACTCCTGCCACGGCGACAAGCAGCAGCTCTCCTCGCTCAGAGTCGATTCCCGCGAAGCTCTGATGAAGGGTGGCCTTCGAGGGTCCGCTCTGGTTCCCGGTGACCCGGACCGGAGCCTGATCATACAGGCCATTCGGCACCAGGACCTGAAGATGCCCCTGGGACGCATGCTCGCCGACGCCGAGATCGATCACTTGGAGAGCTGGGTCCGGATGGGCGCACCTTGGCCCGCAGTTCCGGACGTGACCAACGAACCCGATTTCTACGCCCGACTGACCCGGGAGCACTGGGCCTTCCAGCCGGTTGCCGATCCCGATCCTCCGCGGGTGGATCATCAGGGCTGGTCCGGAACACCGGTCGATCGCTTTCTGCTGTCGGCGCTCCGCAACGAGGGACTGGAGCCGGCTGAGCGGGCCGATATCCGTACCCTGGCCCGGCGCCTCAGTTTCTCGGTCGTGGGACTGCCGCCGGATCCGGCCAGCGTAGACGAACTGCTCCGGGACCCGTCTGAGAGAGGCTACGCCAACTTTGTGGACCGACTACTGGATTCTCCCCATTTCGGGGAACACTGGGCGCGTCACTGGATGGACGTGGTCCGTTTCGCCGAGACCTACGGATACGAGTGGAACTACATCGTCAAGGGAGCCTGGCGCTACCGCGACTACCTGATCCGCGCCTTCAACCAGGACGTCCCCTACGATCAACTGGTGAGGGAGCATATCGCCGGCGACCTGCTGGAAGACCCCCGGATCAACGTCCCGCTGGGAATCAACGAGTCCGCCACCGGTTCGGCATTCCTCCTCATGGGCGAGATGGGGCACGACGACTGCATCGAGTTCCGGGAAATACGAACCGATGTCGTGGACGACCAGATCGACACCCTCACCCGGGCCTTCCAGGGACTCTCCGTGGCCTGCGCGCGCTGCCACGACCACAAGCTGGATCCCATTCCCATCGAAGACTACTACGCACTGTACGGGATCCTGAACAGTGCCCGTCCGGTCACCAGCACGCTGGACACGGGTGGTTCCCAGTCTCCGTCGATGCAGCGCCTGCGGGCCCTGAAGCCGCAGATTCACTCGGAACTGGCTTTGGCCTGGTTGAAGCAGGTTGAGGAGATTCCGGCCTATCTCCTGGCGGCGCAGGCCCCGGTCGATCTGAAGTCGGCGGACGCCGGCCCGGATCTCCAGCCCCAACGCCTGGAAAAATGGATCCAGGCGCTCCAGAAGGAGAGCGTCGATCCGGAGAGCTTTCTCTATCCCTGGTCGACGGTCACGTGCGAAGTGGGCCTGGCGCCGGAACGATTTCAGGCACTGTGGAAAAAGGCTGCGCCGGAGCACTTGAAGGAGATCCGCGACCGCTTGGCCTATAACACGGAGAACTTCACTTCCCTGCCTCTGCGCGACTGGTACCCCGAGGGGGTGGGATTGCTTGAAGGCCGATCGGAGAACGGAGAATTCATCCTGGCCGGCGAGGGGCCGGTCGCGGTCGACGGAGTCTATCCGGCCGGGATCTATACCCACGCCCTTTCGGAACGGCTTAATGGGGCGCTTCGCTCTCCCTATCTGCCCAAGGAAAAGAAGTTTCTCAGCCTCCAAGTCATGGGTGGAATGCTCGGTGGGCGCCGGGCGGTCGTGGACAACTGCATGCTGGGCGAGGGCGTCGAAGTTTTCGACAGCACGGACTTGAACTGGCAGAAGATCTCGACTCTTCAGGACAAAGAGCGGTTTCCCGTCTACGTCGAGCTGGTCACCAAGACCAGCAATCCCCGGCTCCCGGACCGGCCCAAGAGGATCAAGGGATTCACCGAGGAGAAGATGGCGGCACCCGGATCCTATTTCGGTATTGCCCGGGCCATGTTCCACGACGTGGAGGATCCTCCTCGCAAGGACCTTTCCCATCTGTTGCCCTTGTTTCAGGATCCGGCTCCCAAGGATCCCCTGGAAGCCGCCCAGCGCTACGCGGAGCGAAGCCGTGCGGCTATGGAGGCCTGGTCCCAGGGAACTTCCAACGAGAACGATGTCCGCTGGATCCATTGGCTTGTCACGAACCACCTGGTGGACAATTCCGTCGATCTCACTCCCAGACTCTCGCAACTGATTGCCGGGTACAGAGGCATCGAATCCGGCATTTCTCAACCCCAGACCATCAACTCGTTGTTGGACATGGGTTCGGGGCGGGACTATTCCCTGCTGCAAAACGGTGACGCCGAGAATCCGGGGGATCCCGTGCCGCGCCGCTACCTGACCGCGCTCACCGGGGGGCGGACCCTCGAATCCAACGGAAGCGGCCGGCGGGAGTTGGCGGACCTCATTGCCTCTCCCCAGAACCCCCTCACCGCACGGGTCATGGTCAACCGGGTCTGGAACTACCTTTTCGGACGAGGCCTGGTAGCCACAATCAACGACTTCGGCAACTTCGGCGAGCGTCCCTCCCACGCCCAGCTACTCGACCATCTGGCTCGCCAGTTCATCGCCGACGGTTGGTCCCTGAAGCGGCTGGTCCGGCGGCTGGTCCTTACCCAGGCTTTCCAACAGTCGAGCCGGATGTCGGAGGCAGCCTCGCGGATCGACCCTGAGAACCGGCTTCTGCACCATTACCCGGTCAGGCGCCTTGAGGCCGAGGCCATACGTGACTCTATTCTGGCCACTTCGGGCCGTTTCGATCCCTTGCGCTACGGTCCCAGCATCGAACCCTACCGGCTGAAGACGAAGGAGTACCGGAAGCTCCACGCCGGTCCACTGGACGGGCACGGGCGCCGGAGTGTCTACCTGCGCGTGACCCGGATGGAGGGTCCCCGTTTCCTGGAATTATTCGATTTTCCCGTACCGTCCGTCTCCAGAGGGCGTCGGGACGTGACGAACGTGCCTTCCCAGGCTCTCGCCATGCTGAATGATCCCTTCGTGATCCAACAGGCGGATTTTTGGGCCGACCGGCTTCTGAAACAGGAAGGGGAGACGCTGGAGGAACGCTTGGAACGAATGTTCGTAGGGGCGTTCTCCCGGCCCCCGAGTGCCGAAGAGGTGGCCCGTTTCGGAGAGCTGACCCGGAAGCTGGGACGCTTGTATCAGGTCCCGCAAGAGCATATCCTGGCCAGCAAAGTGATTTGGAAGGACGTGGCCCACAGTCTCTTCAACACGAAAGAGTTCATCTACCTGAGGTAATGCCATGACCCAGCAATACAAGGAACAAGGCCTTTGTCCGGGTTGCCTCGGCGCTCCGCTGACACGGCGCCAGATGCTGTCGTTGAGCGCCAACGGGTTTGGACTGACCGCCCTGTCCGCTCTCATGGCTGAAGACGCCTACGCTGGCCTGGTCCCGACTCCACCGACCCATTTCGAGCCCAAGGTCAAGAACGTCATCCTCTGCTTCATGCCCGGCGGTGTCTCGCAGATGGACACCTTCGATCCCAAACCCAAGCTGAACGAGTTGCACGGCAAGCCCTCCGGCGACGGGATCCGCACCTATCAGGGTTGTCACTGGACCTTCAAGAAATACGGGAAATCAGGGATCCCCGTGAGTGAGCTCTTTCCTCACATCGCCACCTGCGTGGATGATCTGGCCATTGTTCGCTCCATGGTCTCCAACTTCCCGCTGCACCCGCGCGGCAACATCCTGTTCCACACCGGCCGCAACGTCGGCGGTTACCCCAGTCTGGGATCCTGGATCACCTACGCGCTGGGGAGCGAGAACAAGAACCTGCCCGGATACGTCCTTCTCCACCCTGAAGCCACGTCGATCCCGCCGGGAGGATTGGAGAACTTCTCCAACGGATTCCTCCCCGCAACCCACCAGGCGTTGCCTGTGAAGGCGGAGGGGACACCCATCGAAAACCTGGTCCCCGCCGACGAGGGCGCCATCCAGAACACCAAGTTGTCGGTGCTGCTGGACCAGGATCGGGATTTTCTGGCCGAGGCCGGCAGAAACGACGCCGTCGAGTCGGCCATCCGAAACTACGAAATGGCCTACCGGATGCAGTCCCTGGTCCCCGATGTGCTGGACCTGTCTCGCGAAACGGAAGCTACAAAGCGGCTCTACGGTCTGGACACCTCCAACAAGGACCAGCGGAACTATGCCCTGCAATGCCTCCGGGCGCGGCGGCTGATCGAGTCCGGCGTCCGTTTCGTGGAGGTGACGCCGCCCGTCCTCTTCGGCGCCACCAACGGCACGTGGGACCAGCACACCAACCTGAAGAAAGGACATGAGGGGAACGCCCTGGTGGCGGATCAGTCGGTGGCCGCACTGATCAAGGACCTCAAGTCCAGAGGAATGTTGGATGAGACGCTGGTCATCTGGGGCACCGAGTTCGGCCGCACGGTGGACACCGGAACCAACGGAGACGGGCGCGACCATCTGGAGACGGCCTTCACCATCTGGATGGCCGGCGGTGGGGTCAAGGGCGGGACCGTGTATGGCCGGACCGATGATATCGGCAAGACCGTGGTGGAAAACAAGACCACCGTCCACGACCTGCACGCCACCATTCTGCACTTGCTGGGGCTGGACCATGAGCGCCTGGTCTATCGTTTCGGGGGTCGTGACGAGAGTCTGACCGACGTCCACGGCCGCGTGGTCCACGAAATCCTGGCCTGAAATCGGGGCTGGCCGGTTGGCCGTCATCCAACGTCACCCATGCCCCGTCATCGTCCCCTTCTGGCAGACAACATCCTGGAACTGATCGGCAACACGCCGTTGGTGCGCGTCCAGCGCCTGACTCGTCCCGGATCCGCCGAGCTCCTGTTGAAGCTGGAGTCCCTGAACCCCTCCTTCAGCGTCAAGGACAGGATCGCCTACGCCATGCTGAAGCAGGCCCAGGACGAAGGCAGGATCCATCCTGGAAAGACCGTCATCGTCGAGCCCACCAGCGGCAACACGGGGATCGGCCTGGCTATGGCCTCGGCCGTCATGGGTTACCGCCTGATCCTGACCATGCCCGACACCATGTCCATGGAACGCAGGCGCGTCCTTCAGGCCATGGGCGCCGAACTGGTCCTGACCCCCGAGGTCCGGGGGATGACCGCCGCCATCGACAAGGCGGAAGAATTGGTGAGCCGGCTCCCCGACGCCTACATGCCGCAACAGTTCAACAACCCGGCCAATCCCCGGGTTCACCGTCACACGACGGCTCAGGAGATACTGGAGGCGACGGACGGACGACTGGATGCGTTCGTAGCGGGCGTGGGTACGGGGGGTACCATCACGGGAGTGGGCGAGATCCTGAAAAAGGAATTGGGAGACGTCCTGATCGTCGCAGTCGAGCCAGCGGACTCCCCCGTGCTGGCGGGAGGAGAACCGGGTCCCCACGAGATCCAGGGGATCGGCGCGGGATTCGTCCCATCGGTCCTGAATCGCAACGTCATCGACGAGATCATCCACGTCGATTTCGAGGACGCCCGCCTCGTCACCCGCGACCTGGCCCGCAAAGAGGGCATCTTCGCGGGCATCTCATCCGGGTCCAACTGCTGGGCCGCGCTCCAGGTCGCCCGAAGGCTGGGGAGGGGCGCCCGCGTCGTCGCCATGGTCTGCGACCTGGGCGAACGCTACCTGAGCCACCCGGTCTATTCGGAGTAGGCAAAATTCCCAAAAGCCTTCGTGCGAGTCGGCAACACAACGATACCCAACGCGTCCTCTCCCACCAGAAACCGGTGAAGCTAGGCCTGCCAGATCGGATCACTGCCAAGAGTTCGTGGTTTCATCGGGTTTTCTGTTCGGGATATTCTCGGCTAGCCGTTGTGGATGGAACCCTTCGTTTACACGGTTCCCGGACGCGCACGGAAGTCGAGATCAACCTCGGCCATATCGATCAAATCGCAAAAATCTCGGGCTGGTTTGGTCGTTGCCGACTCAGAATACGCTCGAAATCTAAAAACACCTTTTCGATTCGAGGGCTGGATTCGACTTCCGCAGACCGAGTCGTCGAGGCCGTTCGATTCGTAGCATCTCAGCGGGCTTCGGAATTGGCCCCGAGATTGTTGGAATTCGACCAGCGAATCCAGGCAAATTTGCGTGGCCGGGAATATTTTCGCTACTCCTCCGCAGATGCGCTTCATGCGCAAATCGAAACTTTGGTGCAGGATGGCAACCTGGAACTCGTCCGTGTCCATTTGCCAATACCCGCAATACATGCCTTGGTTCGTCTCAGTGAATTCAGGCGTCGAGAACAATTGGAAACGGCTCGCGAGCGAGGGAATTCAAGGTTTCTCAGGGCGCAAGCAGGGGCTGTTCGGACCGCGTCCTCCGGCGTTTTGGATCACACGCTTACGGACGAACAGGCACACGCGATTGCCACGGACGAGGACGTTACTCTTGTATTGGCCGGCGCCGGAACCGGAAAGACTGCGGTAATCACTGGCAAAATCGCCTATCTCGTCCGCCACCAAGAAATCGATCCTAAAGAAATCCTGGTATTGGCCTTCAACCGGAAAGCTGCAGCCGAGATCCGGGACCGCCTGCCAAGTGACCTGCAAGGCGCATGCGTGAGCACGTTTCATGCCTTTGGCATGCGTACTCTGGGGGCAACATCAGGCAGGAAACCGCACGTCTCGATTCTGGCCACCGACGGCGCGAAACTGGCTCAGACCATAGACGGAATTCTTAAGGATTTGTTGACGTCGAAGCAGCATGGAGAACAACTGAGGAATCTCCTCGCCCTGCATAGAAACCCCTACAAGTCCCCGTTCGATTTCAAGACGAGTAGTAACTATAGAGAGTATGTCCGACGTTGCGAACTCCGAACCCTAAGTGGAGATCTGGTCAATAGTCTAGAAGAGGTCCAAATTGCCAACTTCCTCTCCATGAACGGAATTAAGTTCAAGTATGAAGAACCTTATCCCGTAAACACGGCTAACAGACGGCACCGGCAATACATGCCCGATTTCTACCTTCCCGAACACAAGATTTACATTGAGCACTTCGCCCTCAATGAG
>JAPOYZ010000588.1:8056-17617 GCA_026706325.1 Candidatus Aminicenantota bacterium | reverse complement strand
GTTGAAGTTGAGGTCCAGGTTGATGTCGATGTTGGGTCCGACGGCCTCTCGAAAAGTCGCGATGATGCTCACGATGTGATCCAGCAACTGTGGAGTGATGGCCTGATCCGTAGAGCCGGGACCCCGGGCGAATCCGGGAAAGTAGGCGAACGGAGAATCCCCTGGAAAGATGATGTTGGTCTTCAATGCGGTGTAGCCCCTGGCCGCCACCTCACGCCCCAGGGCGCCCACGTCCGACAGGTTCCGGAGAGGCTCACACCGAACGTGGCGGTAGTGTGCGGTCCGGGTGGTTCCGCAATGGGACCAGTAGAGGCGGACCTCCTCCCTCAGGGGTCCGCCGAAGAGCTCCACCACTGAAATGTCCAAGGCCCGCGCCTTGATGTCCAGGAGCGCCAGCTCGATTCCGGCGATCCCCTTGGCCGCGATGCCGCCCGGACTCTGGCGGCTGCCTCGGATCATGTCCCAGAACCGCATCTCGAAGGCCCGCGGATCCTGTCCCATGAGCACCGGCTTCAGGTCGTTGACGACACCCACCACGCCCCACGGATTCTTGCCGTCGCTGCACTCCCCGTAGCCGGTCACCCCCTCGTCGGTTTCGATCTTGACGAAGACCCAGGGCCTCCATCCGGCGTCCACGACAAAGGTCTTGATCTCGGTGATTTTCATCGCGGTACTACCTCGTCTCTGAAAAGGTTCCGAGAGAGTATGCCTGAGAACGCTACCCGTGCAAGCCTTACCGAATGGCCCGGCGCGGAACTGGCACCTTCATATCGACTGCCAACGCCGTGAGTATGAGACCCTGGAGTCATGAAAACAGCCGTCGAGCTTGATGAAGCTACCTTCCGAGAGGCCAGGGTCGTGGCCACCAGCCAAGGGATGACTTTGGAGCAGTTTGTCGTTGACGCAGTCCAAGAGCTGCTCCGTCGGTACGCCCGTGAAGCCAATGTTCGAGACAAAGAGTCCCCGTGGATGGCCGGGTTCGGCGGGCTAGCCGACCTCAAGAATGAAAACAGGCGTGTTCTACGTATGATCGACGAGGAGTTCGAGGGGCCTGACTCGTAACGGTTCCATTCTCGATATGACTTCTTGATTGTCCTCGACGCATTTTCAGAGTCGCGCAGAGCGTGCTAATCTGGTCTCCACTCATCAGGGGAGATCACATGGACAAAGTACTCGTCATTGTCGGGGATGCGACCGAAACGGTGGATACCCTGTATCCCTATTTCCGCCTCCAGGAAGCCGGCTTCCAGCCCGTCGTCGCGGGGCCCGAGAAGCGCCGTTACAACATGGTCCTGCACGAGATCGGGCCCAACTGGGACATCACCCGGGAATTCGAGGGCTACAAGATCGACGCGGACATCGCCTTTCGCGACGTGGTGCCGGAAGAGTACCTGGGCATCTTCTTTTCCGGTGGCCGGGCCCCCGAGTACATTCGTTACGACGAGGATCTGGTGGCCATGACGCGCCACTTCTTCGACGCCGAAAAGCCGGTGGGCTGCGTCTGCCACGGCGTGGAGATTCCCGCCTACGCCGGCTGCGTCAAGGGGCGGAGGATGGCCACCGTTCCCAAGTGCAAGTTCGACCTGGAGGTGTGCGGCGGCATATTCGTCGACGCCGGTTGCGTGGTGGACGGCAACCTGGTGAGCGGGCGCACCTATCACGACCACGGCCAGTACATGGGGCACTGGATCCGGCTGCTGATCGAGGCTCGTGAGGAACAGCTTGTCCAGGCCGCGGCCGTCTGAGTTGAGATCCTCCCGGAAATCTTTCGCAACATTGGCGGCGGGCTTCTGCGGCCTGTTGCTGGCCGTCGCTTGTTCCCCGGTTTCCGATCCCCCGAAAACGCCGTCCTACCCTCTCGTTGTCGGATTCGAGAGATTTCACCGGAACGGAGACGCGGATCGGCTCCATGGAGGCGAAATCCTCCTGGGAGAGCTGGGCTGCACCCATTGCCACGTGGCCGATGAAGCAGTCGCCCAACGGGTCACTCCCCGGCAGGCTCCCATTCGGGACGGAGTGGGCGGCCGGGTCCGCCTGACCTACTTGAAGGATTTCCTGAATCGACCCCAGGGCACCAAACCGGGGACCCCCATGCCCCATCTCCTGGCGGGTTGGGCTCCGGAGGAGCGGGAAGCGGCGGCCGAAGCCCTGGCCCACTTTCTGGCCTCGCCGGAAACGCCGTTTCCGGCAGAGCCGGCTTCGGAAGCGAGTCCGCACGAGATCGAGCAAGGAGAGCGGCTTTACCACACGGTCGGGTGCGTCGCCTGTCACGCGCCGTTCGTGCCGGCCGGAGCCATGCATCAGGCCGGCAGTGGGGGTTTTTCACTGGAGCAAATCCAGATCCCGGCCCCTCAAGTCCCTTCGGTTCCCATCGCGGATCAGGCGTCAAAAACGACCATTGAGCCGCTGGCCGGCTTTCTGTTGGCCCCCCTGCGGACCCGGCCCGCCGGGAGAATGCCTCCGATGCGGCTCTCCGGTGCCGAGGCCCGTTCCATCGCCGCCTATCTCCTGGCGCAGGGAGGAGTTCTCGCTGATCCCCAACGCACTTCCCCCGAGGCGGAAAAGATCGCATGGGGCCGGGTCCTGTTCCGGGAACTGCGTTGCAACGCCTGCCATCGTCTCGAGGAAGAAAAGACCGCCGCGGCCCCACTCCCGCCGCTTGAGGAGCTGGACCCCGAAAAACCGGGCGGCTGCCTGGACCCGTCGCCTCGCAAGGGTGTGCCCGACTACGAACTGGACCCGTTCCAGAGAGCCGCCCTGGCCGACGCGCTGGCGGGATTGAAGGGAGAGGTTGCCGCGCTGGATCCGGAGGCCCAGGTCCGCCGCTACCTGGAGGTCTACAACTGTCTTGCCTGTCACCAGCGGGGAGAACAGGGCGGACCCGAAGCGGGAAGGGCGGCCTATTTCCTCCCGGTGGAGGAGCTGGACATGGGGAACGAGGGCCGGCTGCCTCCTCCCTTGACCGAGGCCGGCCGCAAGTTGACTCCCATGTGGTTGAGGAAGGTCCTGGAGGGTTCGGGAATGGTGCGTCCCTACCTGATGGTCCGGATGCCGGACTACGGGACCGCCGCCGGATCCCTGGCGGACGCCTTGATCCGGGCCGACCAGGACCTGCAGTTGCCCGCTACGGATGTCTCCGGAACCTTGCACCACCACCGGAACCGCTACGGGCGCCGCCTCATGGGTGCCGACGGTCTCAATTGCATCAACTGCCATGGACTGCGGGGCCACCCGTCCACGGGCATGCCGGCCCTGGACCTGGCCGACACCCCCGAACGCCTCCAACCCGACTGGTTCAAGCGCTATCTCCTGGACCCCGACTCCAGCCGTCCCGGGACTCTGATGCCCACCTTCTTCGAAGGAGGGAAGGGAACGCTGACGGAGGTATTGGATGGAGACGCGGACAAGCAGATCGAGGCGATTCTCACCTACCTGAAGGAACTGGACCAGACGCGGCTGCCGGTGGGCATGGAGCCGAAAGAGTTCTTCGACCTGGTCCCCGAGGATCGGCCCATCCTGTTGCGGACCTTCATGGAGGGAGTGGGCACCCATGCCATCGCCGTGGGTTTTCCCCAGGGGATCCATTTCGCCTTCGATGCCTTGGAGGTCCGGTCCAAACTTCTCTGGAGAGGGCGGTTCCTCAACGCCGAGTCCACCTGGTCCAATCGCTTTTCTCCCTTCGTGCAGCCCTTGAGCGAGGATCGGGCCAAGCTGCCTGAAACCATGCCCCTGGCATTTCTGGAGAGCGGCGTGAGCCCCTGGCCCGAGGGGATGGGCAAACAGGCGGGTTACCGCATGCGTGGATTCCGGGTCTCGCCTTCCGGCGAACCGGCGTTCCTCTACAGTTTGCGGGGGATCGCCGTCCGGGAACGGTTGATCCCGTCCCAGGACAATACCTGGTTCCGGAGAACTCTCGATCTCACCGGCGGCGGCGAATCGGTCTGGTTCCTGGCGGCGCGGGCTCCGAAGATCGAATCCCGGGGCACGGGACTCTATTCCGCCGGCGGCCTCAAGATCCGGCTCGGTGAGCCGGAGGCCTCCCTGGCCGTGCTCCGCCGGTCGGGCGGAGCCGGCGAGCTGCTGCTGCCGGTCCGGTTCCGGGATGGATATGCCCGGATCGAACAGGAAGTCTCATGGTGAAACGCATCGGCCTCCTGTCGGCGTTGGTTCTGACGTTCGCCGCGGACCTGGACGCGCGGGAAGAGGACTACTACCGCATCGTCACCCTCCCCGTCCCGGAAACCGTCCCCTTCGAGGTCAGTGGCCTGGAACGCCTTCCCGACGGACGGATAGCTGCGGCCATCCGCCGAGGAGAGGTCTGGCTGGTCGAGGGCGCCTACAAGGAACCGGCCGAGGGGCTCCGGTTTCGGAGGATTGCCCAGGCGCTCCACGAGCCGCTGGGACTGGTTCGCCACGGCGACTCCCTCTATCTGGCCCAAAGAAGCGAGCTGACCCGGCTCCGGGATCTCGACGGCGACGACGTGATCGACGAGTATCTCACCGTCACCGACGACTGGGGCCTCACGGGCCACTACCACGAATACGCCTACGGCCCCCGGGTCGACAGGCAAGGGGATTTCTGGATCACACTCAACGCCGCCATCGGAGATCTGACCGCCGATGCCGCTGCCTGGCGGGGCTGGGCCGTGAAGGTGACTCCGCAGGGCCGCCTGGTCCCGGTGGCGACGGGTCTGCGATCACCTTGCGGGATCGGTATGGACGGCAGCGGCGAAGTCTTCACCACGGATCAGCAGGGAGGGTGGGTCGCCACCGGCGCTCTCCATCACGTGGAGGAGGGAGATTTCTACGGACATCCCGACGGTCTCAAGTCGTGCTCCCTGCCCGGCTCGCCCGTCGTCTGTCCGGAGCGGATCCCCACCGGCATCACCGTCGTCGAGGCGGCCAAGCAGATTCCGGGGTTCAAGTTGCCGGCGGTCTGGTTCCCCTACCGGAAGATGGGCCGGAGCGCCACCGACCTGGCGTGGGACCATTCGCCAGGCCGCTTCGGTCCCTTCCAGGGACAACTCTTCGTGGGGGATTTCACCGACGCCATGATCTCGCGGGTGTTTCTGGAACGTGTGGACGGACAGGTCCAGGGCGCCTGCTTTCGTTTCCGCGACGGATTTCAGAGCGCCGTCGTCCGCCTGGTCTTCGGGGCCGACGGATCGCTGTTCGTGGGGGAGACCAACCGCGGCTGGAATTCCCTGGGCACCCGTTCCTACGGCCTGGAACGCCTGGTCTGGACTGGCCGCACGCCCTTCGAGGTCCGGGAGATGCGGGCCCTGCCCGACGGCTTTCGGCTCACCTTCACCGGACGGGTAGACCCGGACCGGGCCGCGCAGACCGATTCCTACCGCATGATCAGCTATACGTATCTCTACCATCCCGACTACGGCAGTCCCGAAGTCGAGACCAGGGAACTGAACCTGAGAGAGGCTCGCGTGGCCGCCGGCGGTCGATCCGTGGACCTGATCGTCGAGGGTCTCCGGCCGGGCTACGTTCACGAACTGCACCTGCCTGGCATCGTCTCCGTCGAGGGAGAGGGACTGCTCCACGCACGCGCCTACTACACGCTGAACCGGATACCGGCCTCCGATCCCGGCTCGGACCCGCATGCCCGAACTCGTCCCTGAACCGGCTGTCCGGTCGCTTCCTCAGGCGCTCAGAAACCAGGACTCGGGCACCCGCACGAGCTTGATTCTCCGGGTCCTCTTGCCCTTCTCGACAGTGTCGTACTGGTAGGTCATGAGCACCTGGTCGCCGGAGAAGGCCAGGGAGGGGTAGTGGCATCGGAAGAAGCCGCTGGGGAGTTTCCCAACCTTCGGGTTGACCCGGATGTGGGCCACCGGCGGAGGGGAGAGCCGGCCGGCCGGCTCCAGGCCGGGACTGGAGTCCACGGTCTTGAAGTTCCGCCAGGTTTTCCCCTCGTCGGCGGAGGTGGCCACCGAAAGGCGGGAACGATAGTACCCGTTGCGAATTTCGTCCCCGGAGGTCTGGTTCCAGATCACCAGCAGTTGCCCGGAGTTTCGGAGCCGGTCCACGTCGCAGGGAACGTCGCCGGTGGAGAGGGCGGTGGGGCTCGCTTCATGCCAGTTCTCGCCGCCATCTTCGGAGCGGGTCTGGAAAAAGCGTCCCACCTTGGTCCTCATGAGCATGAGAACAGATCCGTCCTTGAGCTCGGTCACCACCGGCTCGGCGGTTCCGCCGAATCCCCCCAGGCTCCTCTCCCCGGGAAGGGGCCAGACCATGATGGACCCCTTGGACCGCTGCCAGGTCGATCCGCGGTCGTCGGAGAAATAAGCGAAGCAGCCGCTCATCTGAGGCCGGTGGGCGTGTCCTTCCAAGCCGATGGAATACCCGTCCAGCATTCCCGTGGCCATGGCCCGGCGGGTTTCGGGGTGAAGCCCGTTGAACTGCCAGTAAACGGGCAGCAGCAACCGTCCCGTGGAGAGCTCCGTCATCCGTCCGAAGGGAACCTGCAAGAAGGCGCCCGAAGAACCCGATCCGGGTCCGGGCAGGTCGATGTCCGATCCCTTTGACCAGTTCCGTCCTCCGTCCCGGGAGGTGGCGAAACGCAGGACTCGATGGTCGGCGTAGCGCGCCGGCGCACCGCTCAGTTCCTCGGCGTAGACCATGCCCAGGGATCCCCCCTTGAGAGGAACCAGGTGGTTCCGGGTGACATTCATGGGTTTCCCCTGCTGCATCAGTGGGAAGGGCTTTCCCCAGGTTTCTCCCCGGTCGCGGGAGAAAGACCCGGAATTGTCGTTCATCAGGGTCAATATATGGCCACGTTCCGACGCGGCCAGGATCCGTCCCGAGCCCGCCGGCAACAGCCCCTCGTAGGTGTGTCCGCTCGCCGAAACGGTGCCGGACGCCTTCAAAGCCGCGGCTCCCGCCATTGAAATTGCCAGGAATTGCCGCCGGCTCAGGTTGTTTCTCTCTTGCATGCCCACTCTCCTTGATTCCGCGTCGAGTTCTAATTTCAATTCCGGGCTACGGGACCCAGCCCGGGCATTGTAGAATGGGCGGCTTCCGAAAACGAGGAGAAGCGGCGGCGATGAAGATGCGGCAGACGCGGGCCCCGGAGTCCAAGATCCTCTCGCGAGACCAGATGGCCGCGGAGTGTGAACGGCTCCGGTCCCGGAGCCGGACCATCGTCTTCACCAACGGCACTTTCGACCTCCTCCACGCCGGACATACCACCTATCTGAACCAGGCCCGGGAATTGGGAGACGTGCTGATCGTCGGTCTCAACTCGGACGAGTCGATCCGCTCCATCAAGGGGGACAAACGGCCCATCATCCGGGAGCCCTACCGGTCCCGCATGCTGGCGGCCCTGGAGTGCGTGGACTACGTGGTCCTTTTTGACGAGGATGAGCCGCGGGACCTGATCTCCGAATTGCTGCCCGATGTGCTGGTCAAGGCGGAGGACTGGGCCCATTATGTGAGCGGCCGCGACGTGGTGGAGGCCAACGGCGGCCGGGTGGTTCTGGCGCCCTTGGTGCCGGGCCTTTCCAGCAGCGGCCTCATCCGGCGGATCCTGGAGGTGTTCCGGGAACAGGACGAGAAATCCCGCTGAGAAACCGAGGTTAGTGCAACGTGCCCGTCCAGTACATCGTCACCGGCGGCGCCGGATTCATCGGCCGCAACCTGGTGGCGGCGCTCAATGCCCGGGGCCACGAGGACATCCTCATCGTGGACCGTTTGGGTTCGGATCAGAAGTGGAAGAACCTGCTGGGTCTCTCCTTCGTCGACCTGGTGGACCTGGGCGAGTTCCGGGACTTCATCGCAGACTCCTCCATCGACGAGCTGGAGACGGTCTTCCACCTGGGGGCTTGCAGTTCCACCACGGAGCGCGACGCCGACTACCTGCTGGACAACAACTACCGTTACTCCCAGGAAGTCTGCCAATGGTGCCTTTCCAGCGACGTGCGCTTCGTCTACGCTTCCAGCGCGGCCACCTACGGGGACGGTTCTCTGGGCTACTCCGATGACGAGGCCCGGATTCCCCTCTACCGGCCCTTGAACATGTATGGCTACTCCAAGCAGTTGTTCGACCATTGGGCTTTCAGGGAGGGACTCTTCGACCGGATCGTGGGGCTCAAGTACTTCAACGTCTTCGGACCCTACGAGGATCACAAGGGCGAGATGAGATCCATGGTGCACAAGGCCTACGGCCAGATCGTCTCCACCGGAAGGGTGCGGCTCTTCAAGTCGCACCGGCCCGGCTACGGCGACGGGGAGCAGTTGCGTGACTTCGTCTATGTGAAGGACGCGGTGGACGTGACCCTCTTTTTCGAGGACCATTTCCAGGTTTCGGGACTCTTCAACTGCGGCACCGGGCGGGCCCGGAGCTGGAACGACCTGATGAACGCCCTCTTCGCCGCCATGGGCCGCTCGCCGCAGATCGAGTACATCGACATGCCCGAGTCTTTGCGCAACCAGTACCAGTACTTCACCCAGGCGGACGGCGCCAAGCTCCGGTCCGCCGGATTCGATCGCCCGTTCACGCCATTGAAAGAGGCGGTCCGGGACTATGTGACGACATACCTGGATCCGGTCCTTGGAGGGGCCGACCCAGCCTAGATCCACCAAGTTGAAAGGAGATCACGTGGCCGAACCTCTTCGCATCCTCTCCATCGGAGCGCATCCGGCGGACATCTTCGACCAGTGCGGCGGCACCATGGCCCATCACACCGCGCGGGGCGACTGGGTGGGCTGCGTCGTCCTGACCCACGGAGCCCGGGTCCACGACAAGGTCATCAGCGACTCCATGCACGGCCGGGAGACCATCCCGGAAGCCTCGGTCCTGGAGGGGATGATCGAAGAACGCTCAGACGTGAAGGCCCAGGAGGTCCGGCGGGCCTGCAGCCTGCTGGGAGTCGAGGACCTCTACTTCTTCGGCGCCGACGACGCCATCCTGCTGGTGACCGAGGAGGTGGTCAGGCGACTGGCCCGGTTGCTGCGCGAGCTCCGCCCCAACGTGATCCTGACCCACTACCCCAAGGAAGGGGACGGCGTGGCCCAACCCCACGCCATCACCGGACAGATCGTCATGCACGCCATCCACTTCGCTCACTCGGTGGACCCGGGAGACCGGAATCCGCCGACGAAGGCGGCCCAGGTCTTCTTCTTCGGGACCGGAGCCGCCGCCGTCCCCAGCGACGTCTGGGCCGCCCGGGTCGGGGTCTACAACGACGTGCTGATCGAGATCACCGATGTCGTGGACAAGAAGCTGGCGGCGCTGGACTGCCTGGAGAGCCAGGGGTACGGTGGCGCCTACGCCCGAAAACGGATCGAGACCAGCGACGGAGCCTTCGGGGTCGGGGGCCGCGTCGCCTACGCCGAGGGGTTCATCAAGATGAATGCCGAAGTTCACGACTTCCTTCCGGTGACCAGCCGGGCCTTGCGGCTGGCCAAGGAGTCGGATCATGAGATGATGCGGCGCCACTCCTACCGGGTTCGGGTGGACTAACGTAAGGAGTTTTTATGACTTCCCTATCTTTCAAACCGCGAATACCCGTCTTCGCGGCACACGTTCAGGGGGGCAATCATCCCACC
>JAPOYZ010000588.1:0-8046 GCA_026706325.1 Candidatus Aminicenantota bacterium | reverse complement strand
CCCGTCTTCGACGCCAACGTCAAGGTGGGCAATCATCACACCGAAGTCTCTCCCTGTGTCGACCGCGCCACTCTGCTGGCGGAAATGGACACCCACGGAGTGGGCCGGGCCGTGATCTACCATGCCCTGGGCGATCTGACTTCGCCGGTGGACGGGAACCGGGCCCTGGAGGCGTGGCTGGCGGATGACGGCAGGCTTCACCCTCAATGGAGCGCCCATCCGCTGCCCCGCTCGCTGGAGCAGTTGCAGGAACTCCATGCCCAGGGAAGGGTGGGCAGCGTTCGCCTGGCCGGCCTGGACATCATCGATTTCCCATTTCGTCCCTGGGGTTACGACCCGCTCCTGAGCTGGCTGAGCCGGGAGGGGATTCCGTTGTGGGTTCCGCTGCCGGAGATGGACCCGGATGACATCGTGACCACGCTCCAGGCCTATCCGGACCTGGAGACGGTGCTGGTGGGGGCTCACTATCTGCACGCCATGTGGGTTCAGCCCATGCTGAAGGCGCTGCCCCGGGCGAACCTGGAACTGAGCCGCTACGAGCCCATCGGCCAGATCGAGGCGCTGTTGGAGGAGTTCGGAGTGGAACGTTTCCTCTATGGATCCTGGTATTGGCGCCTCGCCATGGGTCCCATGCTCTTCTACCTGCATCACGTGGGGCTTGACGACAAGGAACTTGCCCTGGTCTGCGAAGGCAATCTGCTGAGAATCCTGGGAGTGGAATCATGATCGACGGCGTGCGAGTGATCGATTTTCATGGACATGTGGGGGCCAACGACATCATGGGGATGGTGGACGATCCCGACCTGATGCTGCACTCCATGGATTCCTGCGGCATCGACGTGTCCTGCGTGTTCAACATCTACTATCCGGACGGAACCACGGGCAACGACATGACGGCCCGGTTCGTAGCCCGCCACCCCGACCGCTTCGTGGGCTTCGCCTACGTCTGTCCGCTGATGCCGGCCGACAGCATGGTGGCCGAGCTGGAGCGGGCCATCGACACCCTGGGGCTCGTGGCCATCAAGCTCTATCCCCCCTTCGTTCACTGGTCCCTGGAACATCCCATCTGGGACCCCATCTACGAGTTCGCCAACGAGCGGGAACTGGCCCTCATCCATCACACCGGAACCGAGTGGCAGGCCTATCCCAAGTTCCTGGGCGAAGTGGCGCCCCGCTTCCCCAAGGTCAAATTCGTCTCGGGGCACTCGGGGAACACCCCAGTGGAACGGGCGCAGGCCATCGCCGCGGCCCAGGCCAACGACAACGTCTACCTGGAGACCTGCTCCACTTTCCGCACTCCGGGAGTGATCGAGCAACTGGTGGAGGAAGGCGGAGCCGACCGGGTTCTCTTCGGCTCGGACACGCCTCTGATGGATCCCCGCCCTCAACTGGGGAAAATCATCACGGCCCGAATCTCCGACGAAGCCAAGCGCCTGGCCCTGGGCGGAAACGCCGCCCGAATCCTGGGGATCTGAGGCCCGGCTCACCGATATCGCCGCGGCCGCGCCCTGCCGGAACGGAAACTCACAGGAGACGATGACTTGGAGGAGAATCGCCAATCCTGGGAGTCCGGGTCCGGAGTGGCCGCCATGGTAACGCCGGCCATGGACCGGTACAACGGCCGGATCCTGATCCTGAAGTCGTTCCTGATCTATTTCGCCGCTCCCGTCGTCTACATCGGCATCGTCCAGGCGGCCCTGTGCGACCGCCTCGGCGCCAGCGCCACGGTGGCCAACCTGCCCGCCTCCACCTATCTCCTGGGATCGTTGGCGCCCCTGGTCCTCTCCTGGGTCATCCCTCATCGGTGGACCCGCACCACGCTGGTCACGGCCTATCTCGTGACCATGTCGGCCTTCCTGATGGTTCTCGCCACCTTGATCCTGCCCGTTTCCAATACCGTGCGGCTGTGGGCTGTGGGCTGTGGTCGGGCAGGGCCTCATCCAGGGGGTGTCGGCGTCGGTGGCCCACGTCTACGGCTTCCAATGCCTGAAGCGCGGCACGACCCCGAAGGGCCGGGCCAGAGCGTTGAAGTGGGCCTACGCGGTGTCGCCGATGGCCGGGGTGGCGGGCTCCCTCTGGGCTCAGTTCGTGCTGGGAGGAGGCATCGAGGGACTCTACTTTCCCTATGACTTCGGCCTCCTCTACCTGACCGGCGTGCCCTGCATGGTGGCCATTTCCATCCTCTCCAGCCGGTACCGCCTGCTGGACGTGCAGGAGGAAAAGCCGCCCAACCTGCTTCCCTACCTCTGGCGGAGCCTTCGTTCCTTCTGGACCCTCCGGGTCCTGCTTCTGGTCTGGCTGGCGTACTTCTTCTGGTATCTGACCATCAACACCATGCCCAACCTGTCGCTGTTCGCCCGCGAAGCCTTGAATCGGGAACCGCAAGAGCTCTCGGGCTGGATGATGGCCCTCCGCTTCGGATTCAAGTGCGTCGGCGGTTTCGTGCTGGGGGTGATCGCCATCCGGTGGGGATTTCGGGCGCCCCTGCTCACCTGTACCGGCCTGGTGGGCGCCGCCGTCCTCTGGGCCTGGTTCATCCCCGGACACCTCTACCTGCTGGCCTTCGGCATCATGGGCGCCGGAGAGTTGGGTGGCATCTACTTCCCCAACTACGTCATCAGCATCTCTTCGGCCGCCGACTCCACCCGCAACCTGGCCATCCTCGGGCTGGTGACGCCGGTGAGCAGCCTGGGCCCGGCCCTGCACGGCGGACTCGCCGACACGCTCGGCTTCCCGGCCAGCTTCCTCTTCGGAGTGACGGCGGCGCTGGTATCCCTGACGCTGATCCTGAGGCTCTCGCCCCAAGCGGCAGTCGCCCGGCATGGGTAACGGTGCGGATGGGCCGGCCTATTGTCGAACCGGCCAACCCGCCGGATAAACCTGCAAGTTTGAGTTTGGTCTGGTTCGACCTCGACACACTTGGTCAGGCTGCTTCATACGGTGCAATCCTAAGCCAAGTCGGGACTCGCCGATGTCTGCCGTTGGCAGTTGATATTCTTGAGAGAAGTAAGACTCGGCAGTGCCGAATTCTCTTGAACGGGAGGAATGCAGATGAACCAACTTCTTCAAAAGGCCTTTGAGAGAGCCGCCGAGCTCCCACAGGTGGAACAGGACAGGATCGCTCGCTTCCTGCTGGCTGAATTGGAATCGGAGCGGCAATGGTCTGAGCTGTTTGCCCGCCCGGAATCGGAGGATCTGCTGGAACGCTTGGCGGACGAAGCTCTGTCCGAACACCGTGCAGGGAGGTCTCGGCCACTTGCCAGGGGCGATCTGTAGGCGTGCGTTCGTTTACGCGCCAGAGCTTTTGGGATGCCTATCGGCGCCTTCCGGACCACGTGCAGCGGCATGCGCGGGAGTCCTACCGCTTCCTTTTGTCGGACCCTCGTCACCCAAGCCTGGATTTCAAGCGGGTGAGTGAGAGGCGTCCGGTGTATTCGGTGCGGGTGAGCATCGACTATCGCGCTCTCGGCGTAATGGACCAAGGCGACATGGTGTGGTTCTGGATCGGGCCTCACCACGAATACGACAGGCTTCTCAGGCGAACGTAGCGTTCCGTAGGGCATGACTGAGTCGGGGAAACAAAGGGTGACCGGAAACAAAGGGGACAGTCGGTTTTGGAGACCTTAACCCATGAGTTTTGACCGGCGGCCGGACACCTTGGAAAAAGCTCTGGGCCATCTGACGGTCGCAAACCTCAAACCGATGATGGAGGTGCTGTCTGTCCCCGAGCCGCGGCCGACGCGAAAGCCGGCCATCGTGGAGGCCATCCGGCTCCGAATCACGGAAGACGTATTACGAACCGTGTGGCGGTTCCTGGACGCAGCCCAGCGGCTCGCGGTGGCGGAAACGCTCTACAGCCCGGAGCGTCGATTTCGCGCCAGACGTTTCTATGCCATGTACGGTGGGCTTCCGGAGGGCGTCGAATGGGGCGATTCCAGAGACTTTTCGCTACTGCACTTTTTTCTCTTTCCCCGGTTCAGCTACAAGGACCTGCCGACCGTCATTCCCAAGGAGGTCGAGCCGCTACTCCTGAAGTTCGTGCCCCGGCCGCCGGAACCCGCCATCACCGCCGTAGACGAGGCTCCGGAATTTGTCGACCGGCCCCGCCGCACCTCCGGTTCCGGGAAACCGAAGTCGGATCGGGTGCCTGTGACCCGACGCGACCTCGAGTCGGCTGCGGTACACGACCTGTTTGCGGTGCTGCGACTGATCGATGCCGGCAGGCTCACCGTCAGCGTGAAAACACGGCGTGCTTCGGCAGTTGCCGTGCGACGCATCGCGACGGTGCTGCACGGGGGCGATTTCTTCGATCCGACCCCGAAAAAGCGGCGGGGCCAGACGGTCGGCCCCATCCGGGCATTCGCGTGGCCCTGGCTCGTGCAAGCCGCCCATCTCGTCGAGTTTCGGGGCTCCAAGCTGGCTTTGACCAAGGCCGGAAGCGCAGCCTTCAAAGCTCCGCCCGAGAAGACGTTACGGCATATCTGGCAGCAGTGGTTGAAGAGCACCTTGTTGGACGAGTTCAGCCGTATTGATGACATCAAGGGACAGTTCCGGGGACGGGGCAAGCAGATGATGACTTCGCCGCGGACGCGCCGGCCGGTGATCGCCGAGGCGCTCGCACAATGCCCCGTCGGCGGTTGGGTGCAGATGGATGTCCTCTTTCGTTTCATGCACGCGACGGACCTGGAATTCAGCGTCACGCGGGACCACCGGAGTCTCTACCTCTTGGAGCCGAAGCACGGCAGCTTCAACTACGCGGGAGGCTGGCTCTGGAGTCTCCTCGAGGGACGCTACGCCCGGTGTCTGTTGTTCGAATATGCGGCCACCCTGGGAATGGTGGATGTCGCATTCACCGACCCGCGCGGTGCCCGGTTGGACTACACTCATTTGTGGGGCGCCGATGATCTGGAGTTCTTGAGCCGTTACGACGGCCTGGAGTACATTCGTCTCAATTCGCTCGGCGCCTACTGCCTCGGCCAGACCGACCGGTACGAGCCGACCACTCCTCCGGTCCGGACCAACCTGACCCTGTTCACCGATCTTCGCGTCCAGTCGGCGGCTCCGTTGCCGCCTGATGAGCGTGCATTGCTCGAAACCTATGCCCGCCCTGAATCGGATGGCGTCTGGCGACTGGATCTCTCTCGCGCATTGACGGCCACTGAGGGCGGTCAGGACGTAGCGCGACTGAGGGAATTTCTCGCCGCGCGCGACGATCAGCCGGTGCCGGAGACGGTCGAAGGATTTCTCCGGACCGTCGAGCGGGGTGCGCGCGCTCTGACGCCAAAGGGTGCGGCCCTGCTGTTGGAATGCAGGGACAAGAAGACCGCGGACCGGATCGTGGCCGACCGGCGGACGGCCAAGCACTGCCTGCGAGCCGGGCCCCGCCGGCTCGTCGTTCCCGAAAAATCCAAAGCGGCATTTCGGCGGGCGGTCCACGCCTTGGGATACGCTCTGCCCCTGCGCTGAAATCCTCGTGGGTGGGCGCCAGGCATCCTGAGGTCGTCGAATTCGGAGACCCTGGGCAATGAGAATCGAGGTGCCGTCAGACACTCTGGAAGACGCCCTGTCCGCACTGACGGTGCCGACCCTTCGGAGCATGATGGAACTGCTGCCCGTTCCCAAACCGCGGCCGAAGCTGAAAGTGGGGATGGTGGACGCCATCCGGCTCCGGCTGACCGGCAAGTCGTTGCGGGAACTGTGGGAGCGGCTTGACGAAACTCAGCGGCTGGCGGTGACGGAAACGCTTTTCGGCCTGGGAGTCCGATTCAACGCCAATCGGTTTCGCACCAAATACGGCGTGCTGCCGAAGGGCTTCGACACGGAGAGTTCCGGGAAGTCTTCGCTGTTGCACTTCTTTCTCTACCCGCCGGACGGTTACCGTCTGTTCTCGCCGACCACCATCCCCAGAGATCTCGAGCAACAGCTCCTCGAGTTCTTGTCCGAGCCAGCGGCTCCGGCCCTCGTTTCGGTGGACCAGGTTCCGGATGTCGTCAGTCGGCGGCGGCGCATTCCGGTTCCCCCGGGGCAAAACCGAAAAGACGACAAGGTTCTCGTGACTCGACGCGACATGGAGCAGGCTGCGATGTACGACCTGGCGGCGGTGCTGCGTTTGATCGATCAGGGCAGGGTCGTCTTCGACACGTTTAATCAACGTTCGTCGGCAGGGACCCTGAGACGAATCGGGGACGCACTGTACGACGGGGACTTTTTCGACGCCGGCAAGGGGCGGGAGTCCCGGGAGCAGGTGGCCGGACCCATTCGGGCGTTCGCCTGGCCGTGGTTGGTGCAAGCCGGCAAGCTGGCCCAACCGCGCGGGTCCAAGCTGGCCTTGACCAAGGCCGGGCGCATCGCCTTCACGACCCCGCCCGCCGAAACGCTCCGGCGAATCTGGCGGTCGTGGCTGAAGAATACGTTGTTGGACGAGTTCAGCCGCATGGACGAGATCAAGGGTCAGCACTGGGTGCCGGGCAGACCGACTATGACGGCGCCGCGGAAGCGCCGGCCGGTTGTCGCCGAGGCGCTCGCGGAATGTCCTGTGGGCCGTTGGGTCCAGGTGGACGAGTTCTTTCGCTTCATGCTGACGGCGCAACTGGATCTCGATGTCACGCGGTTTCCTTGGCGTCTCTACGTCGGCGAGGTGCAGCATGGCAACTTCGCATTGGCCGACAATCAGGAGTGGAGCCTTCTCCCGGGCCGCTATGTTCTGTGTCTGTTGTTCGAGTACGCGGCCACACTCGGCTTGGTGGACGTCGCGTTCACCGATCCGCGTGGAGCGCGTCCTGACTACTGGCACATCTGGGGCGCGGAAGAAATGGAATTCCTCAGCCGTTACGACGGGCTGGAATATTTTCGTCTCAATCCGCTTGGCGCCTACTGTGTCGGCCAGACTGGCAAATTTGAGCCGACGATTGCTCCGCGCCGTACCCGCCTGACCCTCTTCAGCGACCTTCGCGTCCATTCGTCGGCTCCACTGCCGCCGCCGGAACGCGTACTGTTGGAGACCTACGCCGAGGCCGAGTCCGACGGGAGATGGCGGCTGGATCTATCTCGCTCTCTTTCGGCCGTCGAGCGCGGTCACGACGTGACGCAACTGGGAGAGTTTCTCGCCGCGCGCGACGATCAACCGTTGCCCGAGAGGGTCGAGGGGTTTCTCCGCACCGTCGAGCTCGGTGCGCGCGCCCTGAAGCCGGAGGGGGCGGCCGTGTTGATCAAGTGCGCGAGCAAGGAGATCGCGGACCGGATTGTCGCCGACCAGAGGGCCGCCAAGTACTGCAGGCGCGCCGGTTCGCTCCGGCTCGTCGTTCCCGCAAAATCCGAAGCGGAGTTTCGGCGGGCGGCCCATGCCCTGGGGTACGCTTTGTCCCTGCCCAGACGACCTCGTCGTTGAACGCGATGTTTTCTGAGGCTGGCGACCCGTCGAAGTCGGGAGACCCTGAGCCATGAGAATCGAACTACCGTCCGCCACCGTGGAGAAAGCTCTGTCGGCACTGATGGTCCCGACCCTCAAACCCATGATGGGGTTGCTGTCGATTCCCAAGCCGCGGCCGACACGGAAGGCCGGCATGGTGGAGTCCATCTTGCTCCGGCTGACTGGCAGGTCGTTACGAGATCTGTGGAAGCGGCTCAACCGAACCCAGCAGTTGGCGGTGAAGGAAACGCTCTATGGCCTGGAGGGCCGGTTCAACGCCCAACGGTTTCGCGCCAAGTACGGAGTGGTGCCGAAGGGTATCGACCGGGGGGGCGATACAGCGAAACCTACTCTGTTGCACTTGTTTCTCTACCCGCCGGACGGCGAACGGTATCGTCCCCCGACCACCATCCCCAGAGACCTCCGGAAGCGGCTCCTGGAGTTCGTTCCCGAGCCGGAGTTCCCGACGGTCGCCTCGGTGGAGGAAGCTCCGGATTTCGTCGATCGGCGCCAGCGCGCCTTTGTTCCCAAAGGGCAGAAACCGAAGTTCGACAGAGTGCCCCTGACTCGCCGCAATATGGAGATGGCTGCGGCGTACGACCTGCTTGCCGTGCTCCGTCTGATCGATGCCGGCAGGA
>JAPOYZ010000516.1 GCA_026706325.1 Candidatus Aminicenantota bacterium | reverse complement strand
CACCCGGCCAATCCTCCGGCATCTGTTGAACTCGTTCGGTCGTTCCCCATAACCTGTTCTATTGAAATGACTCCCATCCTGGCGTTTTCACACGTCTCGAAGACCTACGGGGAATCCGCCGCGGTGGGGCTGAAGGCGCTTCACGACGTCTCCTTCCAGGTGGTGCCGGGACGCCGGGTGGCCATCGTCGGTCGGAGCGGAAGCGGCAAGTCCACCCTCCTTCACCTGGCGGCGGGCATCGACCTGCCGACGCGCGGCCGGGTCGAGGTTCTGGGCAAGGACCTGTCCCGCTTCTCGGACCGCGACCGGACCCTGTTGCGCAGGAACAAGATCGGCCTCGTCTTCCAGTTCTTCCATCTGTTGCCCCACCTTTCGGTCCGGGAGAACGTCGCACTCCCGGCACTGGTGGCCGGCGGGAAACAACGTGACTTCCAACCCCGGGTGCTGGAGTTGCTCGAACGGGTCGGCCTGGCCGACCGCGCCCATGATCCGGTCAGCAACCTGAGCGGCGGAGAGATGCAGCGGGTGGCCATCTGCCGGGCTCTGCTGCGCCGGCCCCGGCTGATCCTTGCGGACGAGCCGACGGGGAATCTGGACGACGATAATTCGTGGCTCGTGCTGGAGTTGATGCTGGAGCTGGTGACCCGAGAAGCGGCGACGCTGCTCTACGTCACCCACAGCCGGGAGCTGGCAGGGCTGGCTGACGAGACCTGGCGGATCCACAGCGGGGTCCTGGACTCGTCATGAGGCGCTACCTGCTGCACACGTTGAGGACGCGGCTCCGGGTGGGCCGGGCGCTCTATGCCTTGACGGTCTTCGGAGTCGCCCTGGGTGTCGCCTCGGTCCTCTCGGTCCAGATCATCAACCTCAGCGCCGTGGCCGCGTTCCGGGGAGCCCTTCGCGCTGTGGGGTCGGAAGCGGACCTCACCGTGCGGGGCTTGAACCAGACCTTGGACGAAAGCCTCTTTCCGAAGGTGCTCGGCACCGCGGGTGTCCGGGGAGCCTGGCCCGTCTACCGGCTGGACGTGGCGGTCAACGGCCCGGACTCGCTGCTGCTGGAAGTGATGGGCATCGATCTCCTGTCACCGGCATCGCGAGACAGTCTGGATCTGCTGGGCCGGGAGAAGGCGTCGGAAGGCTTGACGCAACGCGGCTGGATGGCCGTAACTCCTGAACTGGCCCAGGCCCAGGGCTGGTCCGTGGGAGAGTCGATCGAGGTTTCGTGCGGCCCGCGGGAGGCCCGTCTGGTCGTCGGCGCCCTGGTGGACTTCGCCCGGGTCACGACCCTGGCCGGGGCCAAGCTCGCCGTCATGGACATTTCTCAGGTCCAAGGATTGCTGGGCCGTCCGGGGGAGCTGCACGAGATCCATGTCGAGGCGGCGACCGAAGATCGCGCCGATCTCAAGGCGCTTCTCGAGCGGCGCCTCGGTTCTTCGGTGGAAGTGTTGACTCCGACGCAAAGAGAGGACGAGGCGGCCGGCCTCCTGAGCGCGTTTCGCCTGAACCTGACGGCTCTGAGCCTGATCAGCCTCTTCGTCGGCAGCTTCGTCGTCTACACCAGCTCCCAGGCGCTGCTGGTGCGCCGGCGGCGCGAGTTCGGAGTGCTCCGGTCCGTGGGAGCGACCAGAGCCCAGCTATTGGGCCTCATTGCCTTCGAAGCAGCCTTGGTCGGAGCGCTGGGGGTGATCCTGGGGACCGGCCTGGGCTACTGGGCCGCCCGAGCCAACGTGGACGCCGTCAGCGCCACCTTGACCCAGGTCTATCTCCTGAACGAGATCACCTCCCTCCAGGTTCCAGCTTGGGTCTATCTGGCGGGAGCGGCGGCCGGCATGGGCGCCGCGCTGGCCGGGACCCTCCTGCCTGCTCTGGACCTCTGCCTTTCTCCTCCCCGGTCGCTCCTCTCCTCCCGTCTCCTGCAGGAAAAGGTGAGGACATCGGCAATTCCCCTGGCGTTGGCCGGGACCGGGATTCTGGCAATGGCGTCGGTCTGGTACCAGTTCGCTGCGGACTGGCGGCCGGCCGGCTTTGTTCTCGGCATTGCCCTGCTGCTGGCCATCCCCCTGTTCACACCGGTCCTGGTCCGGGCGGCGTCGTTGTTGCCCCTTTCCGGGCTCGGATTGAGGTACGGGTTCCGGTCCCTGGCCGGCCGCTGGACCACCACCGTCTTCACGGCCTCTTCGCTCGCCATCGCCGTCAGCATGATGGTCGGCGTGACCCTCAAGACCAGCAGCTTCCGGAAGACGTTGGAAGTCTGGCTTCAGACCTCGGTCCAAGCGGATATCTACGTCAAGACCGAGTCCTGGAGGGGGAGAGGGGACGAGGCCGCCCTGAGCCCGGAGCTGGTTGCCGAGTTGTCCCGGGCAGAAGACGTCGTGGCTTTCGACCGCTACCGGAGGCTGACGGTCCAATCCGGGAGCGAGCGCATCTTTCTGGCCGGGGTCGAGACCGGTCTTCCCGGGGGAGAGGCTCGATTTCCTCTCACAGGAGGGGATCCGGAGACCGTCTACCGCCAGTTCCGGGACGAGGGAGCCGTTCTGGTCGGAGAAACTCTGGCCCGGCGGCGCGGCTTGGAGCGCGGAGACCGTCTCCCTCTGGTCACGTCAACCGGTAACGCGCAGATCCCCATCGCCGGCGTCTACTACGACTATCAGCCCGGAACGGGTCTGGCCGTGGTCGGCCTGGAGACCATGAAGAATCTCTTCGGTCCGGGACCTGTCCAGAGCGTGGCTCTCTACCTGAAGCAAGGAGCCGATACCGACACCGCCATCGACAGCCTCCGGGCGGCGCATGCGGGAGAATCCCTCCTGTTTCGAAGCAACCGGAAACTGCGCCAGGAGGTGATGGAGATCTTCGACCAGACCTTCGCTGTCACCCGTCTGCTGCAGGGGACGAGCCTGCTGATCGCCGTGGCGGGGATCATATTGACGCTGTTGGTCCTGGCCCGGGAAGAGTCGGCAGAGCTCGCCCTATACCGGTCCCTGGGCGCCCGGCGGTCGCAGCTCTTCCGGATCTTCGTGGGCAAGGGTCTGGGCATGGGGGTCGCGGGGCTCGCCCTGGGTCTGGCGGGCGGAGTCATCCTGGCGGCCATCCTGGTCTTCGTCATCAATCGAGCTTACTTCGGATGGACGATCCAGGTGCATTGGCCCTGGGTGACCGTCCTGGCCCAGTCGGCGACGATCCTGGGGGCGGCAGTGCTGGCGAGCCTTTATCCGGCGCTGGCGGCCAGCCGGACGCCGGCGACCCAACTCAGCCGGGAGGACCTTTAACAGCCCGTGGTAAAAGTCGTCACGGCATTCGACCGTCCCTGCACAGGCGCGGACCGCGTTGCGATTCGGGCACATACTCCGGGTATGCGCGCCCATAGCGCCTTGTCCGGCGGGCGCAGGAACGGTCTCGGTGCTCGCGGGACTTTCACCACGGACTGTTAGCCCAGATGCCTTTTCTCGCCGGAGCGCTGGTTTTTCTGACCCTGTTGGGAGCGGCCCTCGATTGGAAGCCGGCACGTCCCGACTACGCCTGGTCCTTCCCCCAGGATCACTGGGCCCGAACCGGCTATCGAACGGAATGGTGGTATTTCACGGGACACCTGCAAACCCGCGAGGAGACCCCGCGCCGGTTCGGCTACCAGTTCACCTTCTTCCGGGTCGGGCTCCAGCCTGCGTCGCCGCCGTTGGACTCCGCTTGGACCGCCCGGGACGTCATCATGGGGCACGCGGCCGTGACCGACCTGGCGAACAAGCGGCATCTCTTCACCGAGATCCTCTATCGCGCTACACCGCTGCTGGGGCAATTCGGGGACGGATCGTCTTCGCTCATCGCCTGGAGCCGGCCTCCCGCCGGCAGTTCCGGCCGCTGGAGCCTCCACTGGAACGGCAAGGGCTTCGACCTCGCCGCCTCGGACGAGGGCCGGGACTTTTCCTTCCGGCTCACGACCCGCGGGACCAAGGGCCCGGTTTTCCAGGGGCCCAACGGCTACAGCATCAAGGGAGGAGACGAGGGCGCCGCGAGCCAGTACTACAGCTTCACCCGGATGGCGACCGGCGGCCGGGTTACCATCGGAGGCGAGGAACACGCCGTGGAGGGCGTCTCCTGGATGGACAAGGAGTTCGGGTCCAATCAATTGGGAGCCCGTCAGGTCGGATGGGACTGGTTCAGCCTGCAGTTGGAGGACGGTCGCGACCTGATGCTCTACCTCCTGAGGGATCGCCGTAATCAGGTGGATTTTGCCAATGGGACGTTGATATCAAAGGAGGGGAGAACCCGATACTTGGGACCGGAGGAGTGGTCGGTGCGGGCCACCGGAGCTTGGGCCAGTCCCCACAACGGCGCCCGCTATCCCGCCGGGTGGCGGCTGCGGGTCCCGGGCGAGGGCCTGGAGTTGATGGTGACTCCGGAGGTCCCCGACTCGGAGAACGTGAGCCGGCTCCTGCCGGGACTCGCCTACTGGGAGGGCCCGGTCCGGGTCGAAACGGCGTCGGGCGGCCCGATCGGACAGGGATACGTGGAACTGACCGGATACGCGGAGCGGAGCCGGCCTGCTCTCTGAAGCCGTCGGACGTCCGCGGGAACTAGGGGCTAACTCAACATGTCGGCCATAGACTGGGTCATCGTCCTGGGTCTCAACCTGTTGGTCTTCGGCTACGGACTGGTGCGTTCACGCGAAACCAAGACCAACCTGGACTGGTTCCTGGGCGGCCGAAGCCTGCCGTTCTGGATCGTGGCCATCTCGCTTTTCGCCACCTCCGTCGACAGCGGCGACATCGTGGGTGTCAACGGGATGACCTATCTCGAGGGCATGTCCGTCCTGACGACCTGGTGGCTGGGGGTGGTGACCGGATACGTCATCGCCGCCTTCTTCGTGTTGCCTCCCATGTACCGGGCCGGGTTGTTTACCAATGCCGAGTACCTGGAGTACCGCTTCGGACCGGCGGCGCGGGTGGTCAGCGCCCTGGTGCAGTTCCAGTACCGGACCAACATCCTGGCGGGAATCGCCATCTCCCTCCAGTTGACGCTCACCCTGGTCATGGGGCTCGATGAGATCTCGGCCTGGATCGCCGTCGCTGCATTCGCCGGGATGGCCACCCTGTACTCGGCCCGGGGCGGACTCAAGACCATCGCCTGGGTCGACGCTCTCCTGACCGTCGCCATGATCACGGGAATCCTGGTCCTGTGGTCCGTGCTCTGGAACGTCGCCGGCGGCTGGTCGGGCGCGGTGGAGAAACTGGCCCTCAAAGGGGGATCCGAGCTGCCCCGCTACCTATTGCATATCGGTATTTCCCGCCCCGGCAGCCCCGATCCCCTCGTGGTGACGGCGGCCTGGCTCATTCTGGGGGCGGCCTACCCCATCGTGAATCACAGCGAGACCATGAAGCTGTTCGGCGCCCGCTCCCTCTGGGACGTGAAGATGTCGGTTCTTCTGGCCTCGGGGATGACCATGATCCTGATGTACTTCAACGGGACGCTGGGGATCCTGGGCCGGGCCATCTGGCCCGAGACGCTGCAGCGGCCGGACCAGATCTACCCCCTGCTGGTGAACGAGTTCCTGGGACCGGGGCTGAAGGGAATCGTCGTGGCCGGGGTGATCGCGGCGGCGATCACCACCTACGAAGGGATCGGCTCGGCCCTGGCGGCCCTCTGCACCCGGGACATCTATGCCCGGCTCTTCGTTCGGGACCGGGAAGACAGCCACTATTTCCGGGTCAGCCGCTGGGTCACCCCCTTTGTGGTGGCCGCTTCCTTTGCCTACATTCCCTTCATTCTCCGTTT
Source organism: Candidatus Aminicenantota bacterium (assembly GCA_026706325.1). Lineage (GTDB taxonomy): Bacteria > Acidobacteriota > UBA6911 > RPQK01 > JAJDTT01 > JAJDTT01. The sequence continues at coordinate 11,861 of JAPOYZ010000516.1, read as the reverse complement.
CGAGAACATCGCCGGTTTCTTCATCCGGGTCACCAGCGTGTTCGTCATTCCCCTCATGACCGTCTACCTGATGGGGGTCTTCACGCGAGCCCACCGAAAGAGCGGGAGCATCGGTCTGGCGGTCGGTTCGGGTTACGGCATCCTCGCCCTGGTGGGTGCCGGCCTGGATCTCTTTCCCGTCTGGTTCACCGACAAGTTCGCCGCCTACGTCTGGAGCATCGTCGCCACCTCGGGCGCCATGATCCTAACCTCGTTTTTTTTGGGCCGTGATCCGGCGTCCTCCCTGCCCCGGGGACAGGTGGGAGGCTGGCTCGACCGGTCCCGCCAGGGCGTGCCCGATCTGGTGAATTCGCCTTTCGAGTTGCACGGCCGCACGGTTCCGTTGTGGGCCCGGCCCAATCTCTGGGCCGGCTTGGTGATGGCGGCTTCGCTTCTGCTGGTCTTCTACGTCTTCTGGTAGGTCGGGGAACCCGCTACCCGCCCGGTTCCACCCAATGCCGGAGCAGAGGCTGAACCGTCCCGGGCAGAGACTCGAAAACCTCCCGCATGACCAGCGGCACCAGATAAGGCTTGCCGTTGGTCTCGGTCACGATCCGAGCGTGGTCGTCGGTGCCGAGCAGTATCGGATTCAGGTTGATCCACCATGGCGCGTAGCGGACCACGGCCGCCACCCGGGCGTCACGGCTGAGGACGGGAGCCGCCGAGTGCCAGATGCGGCTGTCGAACAGGAGCAGGCTTCCCGCTTCCCCGGTCACCTGGACCTCCGTGGGATGGGGCGCCCCGCGGTCGACGCCGTTGTCTCCCGTCGGGTTGTTGGAAGAGCGATGGCTTTTCGGCACCACGAAGGTGCCCCCCGTCTCGGCCGTGAAGGGCGTGAGCATGAAGATGCCGGTGAGGACCTGGACCGAGTCGGGATAAGGAGCGGGAATATGAGCGGCGTTGGTCTGATTGAAGGGCCAGTCCGCGTGCCACACCCGGTCCCGGTGGCCCGGGTCGCTGATCAGCCCGCCGAGGGAGACGATCCGGGTGTAGTCTCCCCAGAGCCGCTCGATGATGGCCAGGACCCGCGGGTCGGCCAGATAGGGGGCGATGGACTGGTCCAGGTTGATGAGTCCCACCACGGCCCCGCCCCGGGTGGTGACCCGGGCGTCTTTGGCTACGAGCTTGGCTTCCTCGGTTTCCAGAGACCGGTCCCGGGCGGACAACACGTTCCGCCGGACGGCATCCACCCGGTCCGGTGGAATGACGTTTTCCAGCAGGAGCCACCCGTCTTCATTCAAACTCTTCAGCAGAGACTCGACCATGAAAGCCACCCTTCGGCTGGGCGGTTCATTTTTCCAAACCGCGGCGCCCATGCGCAAGACGACGGATGACGAGAGTCGGGTGTGAGAAGAATCGGCCTGACGCCACCGGTTGAATATCGTCTTTTCCGGCATGCAATCGTTAACTCTAAATGGGGATTCAAACACAGGTTCGAGACCACGAGGGTGAGGGTTTCAGCCCCGGGAGAGGTGAAGGTATGAAAAACCAGGAACACCACAATCTTCTCTTCCAGGTCCGTATTTCGATTTGCTACCACGCCAGGCGACAGTTCTTCTTCCAGGTTCTCAGTCGGTGGAGCAACGTCCCGTTGTTGCTGCTCGGCGCCGGAACGGCTGTGCTGGCTCTCCAGGACGGTTCCTGGTGGATTCTCGGAGCGGGACTGGGGACTGCGCTCGTCTCCATTCTGAAGCTCATCATTCCTTCTGAAGACAAGGTGGCCCGGCACGCCGAGTTGCTCCGGGACTACACGGTGCTCGCCAATCGACTCTACGCCAGTTCCTCCCGGAAGACGGTCAAGGCCGTCTTCGAGGACAATATGGACCTGGATTTCCTGGCGCCCCAGGGGAAGTATGTGGTCTGGGCGCTCTGCTACAACACCCTGATCCGGACCATGGACCTTGCCGGCAAGAAAGATCCGATTGTCGTGGCTTGGTGGCAACGGCTGACGGCCCACTTTTTCGATTTGGGGACGAACCGCTTCGCCAAGAAAGATCAAGGGCCTGCCGCGGCCTCGTGTTCTCGAACCGATTAGGGAGTGAGACACGGGTTCGGGTAGCGGAGGAGAACGGGTGCCGGGTCGGGCGGTGTGGATTTCTCCTGGCCTCCTCGAACATACTGGAGACCGACGCAGCCTTGTGAGCGCCGAAAAGACGCCTTCGGCGGGGAGGCCCAAGCGGCGGGCGGCCAGGAAGTCAGCCGCCTCCGGGAAAAGGATCGCAACCGCCGTCAACCGGTCCCAGGACACGCCGGTCCGCGACACCGTGCCTCCCCCGTCAGCGGATAAACCTGGGGGGAGCAAGGGCTCGGGAAAGGGCGGCTCCTGATCCGGAGGCCGGCATGAGGAGCCGTGAAGACATGAAGACCCACGAATACGATGATCTCCTTTTCGGTGTCCGCCGCTCGATCCGCTACCATTCCAGACGCCAAGCGTTCTTCGAGGGCGTGAATCGATGGACCAATTTCCTGCTGCTGCTGTTCGGTTCCGGAACGGTCGCTCTGGCGGTCCAGGACCGTCCGTCGTGGATTCTGGGATTGGGACTAGGGGTTGCGCTCGTTTCCAGCCTCAAGCTCGTCTTCGCCTTTGCCGTCAAGGCGACCCAACATGCCCAGTTCGTCAGGGACTTCACACTGCTCGAAAAGCGGCTCCGCACCGATGCCTCCGAGGAGACGGTCATGGCCGTCACCCAGGAACGTCTGGATCTGGAGGCCTTGGAACCTCCCGTCATGCAAGTGCTCGACGTGCTCTGCCACAATGACCTGCTGCGGGCAATGGGTTACGCCGACGAGAAAGAGCAGGTAGCCGTGACCTGGTGGCAACGGCAAACAGCCCACTTTTTCAATTTCGGGACGCACCGCCTCGCCAAGGGAGGCTAGGCACCCGCCACGCCCGCAAGATCCCGTTCGCAGCTACGGCCTTCCAGGATGACCAGGCGAAAGCCGGTTCACGATACGCGGAGTCGGGAGTGAAGGCTCTCCTGCCGCCGTTACTTCGGGGTGTGGGGGACTACATGTCGCCCCTCCTGGGCCCCCCTCCAATCGGGTAAAAGAGAACTCATGAATGCAGAAATTGACAACAAAAGGAAAGTAGCGGTCGTCACCGCTGGCGGAACCGGCATGGGAGCCGCTGCGGCGAGGAAGTTTGCCGCTGACGGATTCGGCGTCTCCATCCTGTCTTCCTCGGGCAAAGGGGAAGCCCTGGCTACGGATCTCGGCGGCGTCGGTATGACGGGCTCCAATCGATCCAACGACGACCTGAAGCGCCTCGTGGATCTCACCATGGAAAAGTGGGGCCGGATCGACGTATTGGTGAACAGCGCGGGACACGGTCCGAGAGCGCCGATCCTCGCGCTCTCTGATGACGACTGGCACTTGGGGATGGAGGTCTATTTCCTCAGCGCCGTTCGCCCGACACGCCTGGTGACCCCCATCATGCGGGGTCAGAAGTGCGGTGTGATCCTTAACATATCCACCTTCGCCGCGTTCGAGCCGGAACCTGCTTTTCCCACCTCCGGCGTGTTCCGGGCGGGATTGGCGGCCTTTGCAAAACTGTTCTCGGACAAGTACGCCGGGGACAACATTCGCATGAACAACGTTCTCCCCGGTTTCATCAACAATTTTCCCGAGAAGAGGGAATATCGTGACCGCATCCCCATGCGGCGCTACGGCACAACGGAAGAGATTGCCGGCGTCATCGCTTTTCTGGCTTCCGACGGCGGCGCCTACATCACGGGACAGAACATTCGGGTCGATGGAGGAATCACGCGATCCATCTGATCAGGAGATCTTGAGATGAAAGTGATCCTCGTCGGGGCATCCGGCAAGATCGGCCGTGGGGTCGACAAGGCCGTATCAGTCAACCATGAGGTGGTTCGAGTCGGCCTGGCCGACGGTGACGTGCAGTGCGACTACACCGATCCGGAGTCGGTGCGACGCATGTTCACGACAATCGGGCCCTACCATGCGCTCGTTTCGGCCGTGGGCGACGATAGTCGTTTTCTTCCGTTCGAGGAATTGGCCGATGACGACTTTCGCTACGGATTCGAACGGAAGTTCCTGTCCCAGATCCGGCTAATGACGTTGGGAAAACCGACGATTCACGATGGCGGCTCGTTTACGTTGACCAGCGGATTCCTGAGCCACTATTCCAACCGGCGCGGTATCGCCACGGGACCTTTCAATGGGGCGCTCGAAACCTATGTGGAACACACGGCCCGGTTTTGGCCTCGCGGCATTCGAATCAACGTCGTCAGTCCGGGCCCCGTGGTTGGGCCTGGACGCAAAGGACGGGGGGCGGTGACATCGGAGCAGTGCGCGGAGTCCTATGTCCAGGCCATCGAGGGGACGATGACTGGCCGGGTCTTGCGCGTTTGGGGAGGATTTCCGGTTCCAGAGTCGCGCGGAGCGGCGATCTACGGTCGCCGAATAGAAGCGGCGATTTCCAATACCCGAACAGGAGCGGCGATTTCCAATCGCCGAACTCCAGAAACACCGCAGGGCAACCAGCGGACGGGCGAAAGAAGAAGGGGGGACTAACAGTCCCTCCTCCTATCCGGTGTAGACTATCCGCCAAAGGAATTCATTTCCGGACAGAAAGGAATAACCACCATGATCCTTGGGAACTCGATCCAATCCGCTTCGGTTCGGATGTTGGCCATACTGACGTTGACCTGGAGCGTCGCGCCTCTTGCCGCCGGAGAGAAGGTCTGGACGACATCCTCCTTCCTCGACTTCGCGGAGGGGAGCTTCAGCGACGGGGGAGTCAACACCTACGTCACCGCTCAAGGAGAGGTGGTCCTGATCAAGCTGTTGGACCTGAATCAGGACGGACGCGTCGACATCATCTTCCCCAACGACCACGATCCCCACGAGCGGGCGGACCTGTTCATCTATTGGGGGGGAGGCGAGGGATACTCGACCCAGCGCCGCAGCCGTCTGCCCACCAACGGGGGCCATGACGGCGCCGTGGCCGACCTGGACGGGGACGGCCATTCCGAGTTGATCGTGGCCAACAACTTCAACGGGACCCGCACCGACCTGGAATCGTTCATCTACCGCGGCGCCAAGGGAGGTCCCAAGGCCTCCGACCGCAGCGGCCTTCCCACGCGGGGCGCCCGCGCGGTGGCGGTGGAGGATCTGAACGGGGACGGACACCAGGACATCGTCTTCGCCAACAGCGGATTGGACTACCACGTGACGGTGGACCCGCACAATGAGTCCTTCGTCTACTGGGGGTCGCCGGACGGTTATTCCGCCGAACGGCGGCAGGTCCTGCGGACCGTGAACGGGCGGGACGTGAAGGTGGCCGACCTGGACCGGGACGGGCACCTGGACCTGGTCTTCGCCAACGAAGGCAACACGGACGCGGAGGGAGGCGCCCTCCTCTACTGGGGCACGGCGGACGGAGACTACGCCCGCCGCGAGGCGGTCCATCTTCCCGGCGACCGGTCCTCAGCGGTTGAGGTCGCCGATCTCGACGGGGACGGATACCCGGAGATCGTCCTGGCCAACGCCTACCGGCTCAAGACCCGGGAAATGGGCATGTACAACATCGTGGATTCGGTGAGCGTGCCCTCGTTCATCTATTGGGGTTCGGCCAACGGGTATTCGGTCGATTCCAGGACGTTGCTGCCCACCGTGGGAGCGTCCGACGTCGCCGCGGGAGACCTGAACCGGGACGGCCACCCCGACCTGGTCTTCGCCAACAAGTCCGGACTGGCGTCCTTCATCTACTGGGGAGCTCCGGATGGCTATCGCTCCCATCGGCGGACATCGATTCCCACGCTGGCGCCTACTCGCTGCCTGGTGGAGGACCTGGACGAGGACGGTTACCCCGAACTGGTCTTCTCGCAGCAAGGCGGGCAGCCTCACGGAAAACCTCCCGCGTACGTCTATTGGGGCAGTCCGGAGGGCTACTCGCCCGAGTGGCGGACCGAGCTGCCGACGTTCGAGGCCACCGGGGTCCAGGCGGGAGACCTGGACGGAGACGGCAGCAAGGACCTGGTCTTCGTCCATGCCGCCGATACCACCCACGGCATCCCGGCTTACATCTACTGGGGCGGACCCAAGGGGCGATTCGAGCCGTCTCGCCGGCAATTGCTGCCGACAGGCAACGGATACTGTTCCAGCGCAGACATCAACCGGGACGGCCATGTGGATCTCCTGTTTCCTGGCGTCTACGGGGAGAACCCGGGTCCGACCATCTACTGGGGATCGGCTTCCGGGTACTCCGGGTCCAATCGGACCGTTCTAGCGACCGGCAACAGCTTTTCTTCCCGGCTCGCCGACTTCAACCGGGACGGTTACCTGGACGCCGTCTTCACCCAGTGGCGCCCGGGTACCGAGGCCACCAGCCTCTACTGGGGCGGCCCGGAGGGATTCTCGAACGGCAACCGCTTCATCTTCCGGATCGGCAGCATCCGGGAGCACACCATCGGCGACCTGAATCGTGACGGTTGGATCGACGTGATCTTCAGCGGGACGCTGAACAAGGTGGTGGTCTACTGGAACAGTCCGCTGGGATTCGACAATGACCGCAAGACGGAACTGCCTTCCCGGGTTTCGGTCGGCGTGGAGGTCGCCGATCTGGATGGAAACGGCTTTCTGGACGTGATCGCCAGCAACCTCTACGACCGGGATCCGGCGCCGGGCAAGCCCCGGTCCTTCGGCGGCTCCGCCGAGGGGGACACGTTCATCTACTGGGGCGGTTCGGAAGGCTACGCCGATTCGAACCGGACCATCCTGCCTTCGGTGGGGAACTCTTCCGCTGCGGTGGCCGACCTGAACGGGAACGGATTCCTGGACCTGGTCCTGAGCAGCTACCATGCCGGCTATACCCGAAGCCACCCCTCCAGGATCTACTGGAACGGTTCCTCCGGGTTCGACCCTTCGCGCAAAATGGAGATTCCCAGCAATTCCGCTTCGGGGGTCCTCGCCAACGACTTCGACCTGGACGGCCACGTGGACATCCTCTTCGCCTGCCACTCCAAGCAGGGCAACCACAGGAACGACGCCTTCCTCTACTGGGGAGGGCCGGAGGGGTTCTCCACCGAGCGCCGGACCTCCCTGCCGGTCCTGGGACCCCACCACCTTGCCTCCGATCCGGGTCATGCCTATGATCGGGGCCATCGCTACGACTATATTTCTCCGCCATTCGACGCCGGTTCCGTGGAGCGTTTGGGAACCATCTCCTGGGAAGGGGAGACCCCGTTTAAAGCCGGTCTGGAATTCCAGGTGCGCTGGGCCGCCACCCGGGAGGGCCTGGAGTCAGCCTCATGGACGGGGCCGACCGGCCCGGAGAGCTACTACAAGCAGTCCGGCTCCCAGCTTCCAAACTCCGGCGAGAGCACCCGTTGGATCCAATACAAGGCCAGCCTGCTCAGCCCAGGGTCGGCCAATTCGCCGGTCTTGGACTCGGTCTCCATCAGTTATCGCTGAGCCCATAGGAGGGGGGACTGTTAGTCCCCCCGTACTCCGGTTCCCAAGCGGCGACGAAGAGGGAAACAAGACGGTCTCCCCTCCTAGATCTCCTTATTTCATAGGTATATATCTATTAATCCTTGAGATAAGACTCCAATGACTAAGATCGCTGAATTCTTCAGGTTCGAGCAGGAAAACACGAACTGGCGGGCCGAGGCGACGGGCGGCGCGACCACGTTCATGACCATGGCCTACATCGTGGTCGTGAATCCCGCCATCCTGTCGGATGCCCTGGGCAAGGAAATGCTCGGGGAGCTCTTGTTCGCGACCTGTGCGGCCGCCGCTTTGGCCACGCTCCTGATGGGCCTCCTGGCCAACTACCCATTCGCCCTGGCTCCCGGAATGGGCCTCAACGCATTTTTCGCCTACACCATCGTCCTGGGCATGGGGGTGGACTGGAGGCTGGCCCTGGGCGTGGTCCTGGCTTCGGGGCTGCTGTTTCTGCTGCTGACCGTCTTGCGGGTCCGGGAAGCAATCATCAACGCGGTTCCGAACACCCTGAAAAGAGCGGTGGCGGCCGGGATCGGTCTTTTCATCGCGTTCATCGGACTGAAGAACGCGGGACTCATCGTCGACAATCAAGCCACTCTGGTGAGCCTGGGCGAGGTCCGTTCCTGGTCCGTCGGATTGGCCCTTCTGGGGCTCCTGGCGATCGGCGTGATGTTGGCGCGCGGAATTCGGGGAGCGATCCTCCTCGGGATGATGGGGGTGACCCTGCTGGCCATGATCTTCGGGGCAACGCCGTGGCCAACCGGTCTGGTCAGCATGCCGGTCTGGCCGGTCAACCTCTTCGGCGAAGCCGTGCGCCACCTGCCCCAGACGCTGAACGTGGCGTTCATCGAGCTGATCCTCGCCCTGCTCTTCGTGGATCTCTTCGACACCATGGGGACGCTGTTGGGGCTGTCGGAGAGGTCCGGTTTCCTGGACGAGCGGGGGCGGCTTCCGCGAGCCAACCGCGCGCTGCTTTCCGATTCGGTGGGAACCGTCTGCGGCAGCGTCATCGGGACATCGACGGTGACCACCTACATCGAGAGCGCCGCCGGCATCTCTTCCGGCGCCCGCACCGGCTTTTCCAGCGTCGTAGTCAGTGGTCTGTTCGCCGCCGCGTTGTTCCTGACGCCGTTGGTTCAGTCGGTGCCCACGTTCGCCGCCGCCCCGGCGCTGGTGGTCACGGGTGTGCTGATGATGGGCGCTGCCGCCCGAATCAGGTGGAGAGACGTGTCGGAGGCCGTTCCGGCCTTTCTCACCCTGATCGCCATCCCGCTGACCTTCAGCATTGCCGACGGGTTGGCGCTGGGATTCATCTCCTATCCCATCGTCAAGCGGCTGAGCGGACGAGGCGGCGAAGTGCATTGGCTGGTCGACGTCCTGGCGGTAGTATTTGTCGCCAAGTACGTCTTCATCGGATAGCACCCGGCTCCAGTTCCCGGCGGGCGAGGCGACCGGTGATCTTCACGAAGCCGTCCTCGCTCACCAGGCCGATGTCGCCGGTCACGTACCATCCGTTCCGGATCGCCTTCCGCGTCAGGTCGTCCCGTCCCAGGTAACCCCGCATCAGGTTGGGGCCCTTGACCAGCAACATTCCGGGAGTCCCCGGCGGCAGGCGTTCGAAGCTCTCCGGGTCCACGGCCCGCACCGCCACGCCGGGCAGCGGCTGGCCCACGTGACCCGGCCGGGAGCCAAGTTGGAAGAAGCCGGGCGCCCGGTAGTCGGGGACGCCTACGGAGACCACAGGGGCGCATTCGGCAGTCCCGTAACCCTCCAGGGGCCGCAACCCGAACTGTTCCTGGAAGGACGCCGCCAGTTCTTCCGGCAGCTTCTTGGCGCCGGTCAACAACAGCCGCACCGAACCGAGCTGGCCTGGGGAGCAGGTACGCATGTAGACCCGCAGGGAGGCCGGAGCGGCCAGCAAGATGCTCACCCGGTAGCGCTTCACCAGCCGGCCCACGGCCAGACCGTCCAGCGGGTCGGGGTGCAGAGGCAGAGCCAGGCCGTTTTTGGCCGCGAACCAGAAAGCCATGGCGCCGAAGGACTGGAAGAGGGGCAGGATGCCCAGGACCCGGTCCGACGGCCTCGTCCGGAGGACCTGTTCCAACGCCGTGATGTTGGAATCCAGGTTGAACTGGGTGAGCATCACGCCCTTGGGGTCTCCCGTGCCGCTACTTCTGAAGATGATGGTCATGAGGTCGTGGGGGCCGGGGACACGGGTGGCGCCGCACAGCTTCTCCAGCCAGCGGGAAGGAAGAAGCAGGGCGGCCAGCAGGCTGGTGGCCCGAAGTCCGGCGCCGATGCTATCGGTCAACTCCTCCAGGTAGATGACGCGGACGTTTCCGGGCGGGGTCAGGTCCGCCTCTTGCAAAAAGGCGCGGCTGGTAACGACGGTTTCGAGCCTCGCTTGATCCACGGCAGACTCCATTCCATGGAAGCCCGCGGCGTAGTTCAGGTTCACGGTCACCCGGCAGGCCAGGGCGGAGGCCAGATTCATGAGGGCGGCGTCGACTGTGGGCGGCAGAAGGATCCCGACTCTCTCCTGTCCGGCCCATTCCGATTTGAGAGCCCGGGCCAGGCCCAAGGCGCCGGTCAGGGCCTTGATGCGGTTCAGGTGGGGGCGGCGCTCGTCGGCGTAGGCGAGAGCCAGTGGACGCGTCCTGGCCCGTTGCACGAAGGCCCGGTGCAATGGCCGGGCGCCCTCCTGACGGCGGTTCCACGCGGCGCAGGACAGCTCCTGGACGGCTTGGCGAATCGTTCCCGCGTCCGTCCCGGAAGGCAGTGGGGCGCCGAAAGCCAGAGTGACCTGGTAGGGGATCTCCCGCGGAACCTTGAGGACGAACCGGTTCCGCTCGTAGCTGAAGATGCTGCCCCAGATCCGGTCCAGGTAGACGGGAATGATGGGCGCCTGCCGGTTCCGGACAATCCGTTCCAGGCCCCGGTTGAAGGGGAGAAGAGTGCCGGTCCGAGAAATCTGCCCCTCGGGGAAGATGCAGACCAGTTCACCCTGATCCAGGCGTTTCCCCGCGTCCCTCAGTGCTCTCAGAATCTCCCGCGGCCCCCCGGACGAGGAGATGGGAATACACCCCAATGACTTCATAAAGGGCTTGAAGTAGAAACGTTCATAGTATTTCCGATGCACGATAAATCGGATCGGACGGTCGATTACGGCGAGGAGCAGGACGAAATCGACGAAGGAGACGTGGTTGGGGACCAGCAGCGCTCCTCCCTTCTCCGGAACCTGGTCCCGGCCCACGACCCGGAGCCGGTAGAGGGAGTGCGTCGCCAGGACCAGGAGCAGGCGAAGCAGGACATCGGGAAGCAGGCTGACGGCCCAGACCATACCCGCCGTGAGGGCCAGTGCCGCCACCAGCATGATGGAAACCGGAGACAGCCCCAGCGCCGCAAGTCCTGCCGCTCCCAGCGACCCCGTCGTTATCCCCGCAAAGATCCAGACGTTGGCCAGCGCGATGACGGCTCCCCGGTGCTCGTCGGGCGCCCGCCATTGGAGCAGGGAGTTCAGCGGCACGATGATCATGCCGCTGGCCACTCCCAGGGCGGCGGAGAAGGCCAACAGTCCGTAGAAACCGGGCACGACCAGGGCCAGAAGCAGGCAGTTCCCCGCCATCAGGATGGCGCCCAGCGGGATCACACCGTATTCGACCTTTCCGCGTGAGAGCCGGGCGGTGATCAGGCTGCCGCCCCCCACCCCCAGCCCGAATATTGCCAGAGGGATTCCCGCATGAGTGTCGGAAAGGCCCAGGACCGATTTGACGTAGACCAGGATGACCTGTCCCAGAAGACTCGCGATGGTCCAGTAGACGACCGAGCCGGCCACTGCGAGTCCCAGAACGCGCTTGTGACGGATGGCTCGCCAGGCGGTGCGGATGGTTTCTCCCAGGTCTCCTTCCGCACGAGCCGCCGGCACCCGGGGAAGCCGCAAGGAGATGAGGAGGCCCACTACCGCCGCCGGAACCAGGACCACAGCCGCCGTCCAGGCCGTTTCTCCTGAGAGGTCCAGCAGCATCCCGCCCGAGACGGTGCCCAGGATGATGGCCAGAAAGGTCCAGGTTTCCAGGTGGGCGTTCCCGGCGGTGAGCCGGTCGTGGGGCAGCATCTCGGGAAGGATCCCGTACTTGGCGGGGCTGAAGAGGGCGCTCTGCAGACCCATGAATCCCAGGATCACCAGCGGCGCCATTATTGAGGCGGGGGCCGTGTAGAGAACGAATGCCGCGCTGGCCATGAGCAGGACTTCCGCCAGCTTTATGGCGACGATGACGGTTCGCTTGCTGACCCGGTCGGCCACGAAACCCGCCGGGAGCGAGAAGACCATGAGGGGAATGGTCAGGACGCAG